>URNQ01000140.1 GCA_900549245.1 uncultured Collinsella sp. | reverse complement strand
GCAGGCCCGCCAGAGCGGCAATCTGACGTTCAATCGTCGGGCATGGCCAAAAGGCCTATGCCCTCCTCTTTCACGTCACCTTGCTCGCTCTGGTGGGCTTTCGCTGACTTATGCTCAACCTGCGGCGCTGCCATTGTTGGCGCAGGGGGCGGCTTGCTCGCTCTGGTGCCTGTTCGCTGTCCGTTCTCTGCCCGCGACGTTTCTGCTGTTGGTGCAAAGGGGTCAGGTTACTTTGCGCCAAAAGGTGAAGTTGCGGTGGAATAGTTCCCGTTTGGCCGTCTTGAGGGGTTAAACAGGAGCTATTTCACCGCAACTTTTCGATGGCGTGTTTGGTTGGTGCCTGTTGATGGCCTGGGCATCGGGGAGGGCAGGCTCCGTTATAATCGCCTAAGACATTAAATGGAAACGGGACGGGAGCCATATATGCGCCAGGGTTTCGACAACGCGAAGTATATCGAGCTGCAGGCCGCTCATATTAAGGAGCGCATCTCGCAGTTTGGCGGCAAGCTGTATTTGGAGTTTGGCGGCAAGCTGTTTGACGACTATCACGCGAGCCGCGTGCTGCCGGGTTTTGAGCCGGACAGCAAGTTTCGCATGCTCAAGAGCATAGCCGACGACGTCGAGGTCATCATCGCCATTAACGCGAACCACATCGAGAAGAACAAGGCTCGCGGTGACCTGGGCATTACCTATGACGAGGACGTTTTGCGCCTGGTCGACCTGTTCCGCGGCAACGGCTTTGCCGTCGCGGCTGTGGTCATCACCCAGTACGCCGGCCAGCCCGCTGCCGATGTGTTCCGCAACCGCCTGAACGCGCTCGGTATTCCCGCCAAGCTGCACTATCCCATCGAGGGGTATCCGCACGATGTCGATCTGATCGTGTCCGACGATGGCTATGGCAAGAACGAGTTTGTCGAGACCACCCGACCGCTCGTTGTCGTGACGGCACCCGGCCCCGGCTCGGGTAAGCTCGCCACTTGCCTTTCGCAGCTGTATCACGAGCATAAGCACGGTACCGCCGCCGGCTATGCCAAGTTTGAGACTTTCCCGGTCTGGAATCTTCCTCTGACGCATCCGGTCAATATTGCCTACGAGGCCGCCACGGCTGACCTCGACGACGCCAATATCATCGATTCGTTCCACCTTGAGGCCTACAACAAGACCACGGTCAACTACAACCGCGACGTCGAGGCCTTCCCGGTGGTCCGTGCCCTGATGGAAAAGATCCTGGGCAAGAGCCCCTACCAGAGTCCTACGGACATGGGCGTCAATATGGTCGGCTTTGCCATCACCGATGACGATGCCTGCCGCGACGCTTCCAAGATGGAGATCGTCCGCCGCTACTTTACCGCGGTCGAAAATGTGCGCCGTACCGGCGTGGGCGATGAGCAAGTCGACCGTCTCAAGATTATTATGAAGAAAGCTGGCATCGATAAGAACTACTCACCGGCGCGCTCGGCGGCCCTCACCAGGGAGCAGCTGACGGGTGGTCCCGTGGGTGCCATGGTCATGCCCGATGGCTCCGTGGTGACCGGTAAGACCTCCACGCGCCTGGGCGCCGCAAGTTCGCTCATTATGAACGCCCTCAAGCATGTCTCGGGCGTCGACCTTGAGCTCGAGGTCATTAGCGATGAGGCGATCGAGCCTATCAGCAAGCTCAAGACGCATTTCCTGGGCAGCAAAAACCCGCGCCTCCACACCGACGAGACGCTTATGGCGCTGTCGATCACCTCGGCCACGAGTGAGACGGCCGCTCGCGTCCTTTCGGGCCTGGAGCAGCTGCGCGGTTGCGATGCCTTCTTTAGCGTGATTATCTCGCCGACGGACGAGACGGTACTGCGCAAACTGGGTATCAACGTGTGCTGCGAGCCCAAGTTTGAGCGCCGCGGTTTCTTCCATCGCTAAGTTTGAAGCACCGCGGCAATTGCATTGCATTTTGGCCGTATCGGGTTAGCGGCCGGTACGGCTTTTTGATCAATAAAGCGTCTATTTCGGCGAAAAATAGCTGTTTACCTGCCTAGAAACAATTTGAGCGGTATACAATAACCGTAACTGTTTCATCCTTAGCGGGATGCCGCATGATGGATATTACCTGCCATCGTGAGGTGTGTCGGTCGCGCACGGCGCGTTAGATGCTCGTGCTCGGTTTGAGGAGGCTGCTATGGCGGGCAAGGGTCGTGCGAGTGTTAACGATATGAAGCGTGTCGAGGTGCTGGTGTTGATGGAGGTCGACCAGCAAACCGAAGACAATGGCGGGCCGTATGGTTTCTCGCGCAAAACGCTTGCCGAGCGCGTGGGGGTTTCGCCGTATCGTGCCCGCGCTGCAATCGATCGCTTGGATTCCGAAGGCATGATTGATGTCGTCTCGCGTTATAGCGACGACGGCGGTCAGCTTGCAAATGGCATTTGCCTCACCGAACGTGGTGAGTGGTATCTTGAGGGCGTCCGTACCGGCATGCTCGTTCAAGAAATGCTTGAGGACGAGGTTGCTGATCGATAGCAGCATGTAACCCTTGCCATAGCGACGCCGCCTGGGAAACCGGGCGGCGTTTTGTTTCAAGATTGAGAAATGCAATCGCACGCGAGAAAAATTGCGGACGGTCCGCGGCGCGAGTATTACAATGAAGACCCGTAAGATGTGGATAAACAACTTCTACGGGAAGCGCAGGTAACTCAATATGACCAAGCATGTGTTCGTAACCGGTGGCGTGGTTTCGTCCCTGGGCAAGGGTATCACCGCGGCCTCGCTGGGCCGTCTGCTCAAGTCGCGTGGCTACAAAGTAACGATGCAGAAGGCCGACCCGTATCTGAACGTCGACCCCGGTACTATGAGCCCGTTCCAGCATGGTGAGGTCTTTGTAACCGAGGATGGTTACGAGTCCGACCTGGACCTGGGTCATTACGAGCGCTTTATTGATGAGAACCTGACCCGCGATTCCAACTTTACGACCGGTGCCATCTACAAAAGCCTAATCGCCCGTGAGCGTCGCGGCGACTTTTTGGGCGGTACCGTGCAGGTGATTCCCCACGTCACCAATGCCATTAAGGACAAGTTCCGCCGCATTGAGGAGCAGACCGGCTCCGATGTAGTCATCACCGAGCTGGGCGGCACGATCGGCGACATCGAGTCCCAACCGTTTGTCGAGGCCATCCGTCAGTACCGCAAGGAGGCCGGCCCCGAGAACGTCTGCTACATCCACGTGTCGCTCGTTCCCTATATCGCCGCCGCCCACGAGGTCAAGACCAAGTCCACGCAGCATTCCGTCAAGGAGCTCCGCAGCTTTGGCATCCAGCCCGATATTATCGTGCTGCGCTCCGACCACCATATCGATGACGCTATCCGCGGAAAGATCGCAAGCTTCTGCGACGTCGACACCGATTGTGTCTTTACCAACGAGGACTGCGCGAGCATTTACGATGTTCCGCAGCTGCTTGCCGAGCAGGACTTTGACCTGCGCATTTGCGAGCGCCTGGGTCTGGACCCGCGTGAGCGCGACATGAGCGAGTGGAATGAGTTCCTGCGCAAACAGAATCACGCCAACCATCACGCCGACAAGGTGAAGATCGCCGTCGTGGGCAAGTACACGCAGCTGCCCGATGCGTACCTGTCGGTTATCGAGGCCCTGCACCATGCGGGCGTCTTCTACGATCGCCATGTGGACGTCCAACTGGTCGACGGCGAGAGCCTCGACGAGCAGAATGTCTCCGAGGTTCTGGGCGACGCCTCGGGCATCCTGGTCCCCGGCGGCTTTGGCAAGCGCGCCCTGGAGGGCAAGATCCTCGCGGCCGAGTTTGCCCGTGAGCACAAGATTCCGTATCTGGGCATTTGCCTGGGTATGCAGGTGGCCGTGTGCGAGTTCGCCCGCAACGTCGTCGGCCTTGCCGGCGCCAGCTCCTCCGAGTTCGACCCGGACGGTCCGTTTAGCGTCATCGATCTGATGAGCTCGCAGGAGGATGTGACCGAGAAGGGCGGCACAAAGCCGCCGGGCCCTTCCCCGTGCAGGCCCCCCGCCGATACCCTCGCTCGCGAGGCATATGGCGAGGATCTCGTCTACGAGCGTCACCGTCACCGCTTTGAGTTTAACAACGCCTTCCGCGACCAGCTCGAGGACGCCGGCTTGGTTATCTCTGGCCTCTCACCCGACGAGCGCCTGGTCGAGATGGTCGAGCTGCCGCGCGACGTGCATCCGTGGTATGTGGCAACCCAGGCTCACCCCGAGTTCAAGAGCCGTCCGACCAACCCGCAGCCGCTGTTCCGCGAGTTCGTGCGCGCTTCGATCGGCCAGCACGAGGGTGTCGACCGTCTGCAGGTGACGCCCATGAACCTCGCTACGGACTAAGGGTGCCGGCAAATAAGGAACATACCGAAGCTACTCCCTCGTCGCTCGCCGTGGCGGCGGGGGAGTATCTCGATTACCTCGCGGTCGAGCGGGGTTTGGCGCGCAACACGATTGCGGCCTATCGACGTGACCTGACGACGTACTGCGCCTATCTGGAGCGGGCGGGTATTGTGTCTTTTGAAGAGGTGACCCGTCAGGTCGTGGAGGGCTTTGTCGCCGACCGTCGGGATGGGGGCTATTCCGATGCCTCGGTGGAGCGTGCGCTTGCGGCCGTGAAGGGTCTGCATGCCTTTTTGGTGCGCGATGGGGCTGTGGCCCAAAATCCAACGGCGGCGTTGCGCCTGCCTAAAAAGGCTGAGCGTTTGCCGGAGTATCTATCGGTGGAGGATGTCTCGGCGCTGCTCGATCAAGACTTCCCCGAGGGCGAGATGGGCTTGCGCGACCATGCCATCTTGGAAGTGCTCTACGGATGCGGCTTGCGTGTGAGCGAGTTGGTGGGGCTCGATGTGGGCGATATCCATATCGACGATGGCTTTGTACTCGTTCGCGGTAAGGGCTCAAAGGAACGCCTGTCCCCGCTGGTGGGAAGCGCGGCGCGAGCTCTGACGCTCTATATAACTGAGGGGCGTTCTCGCTTGGCGGCCCATGCCCACGGAACCGAGACCTCGGCGGTCTTTTTAAATAAGAACGGCCGCCGTCTGTCGCGCCAGGGCATCCATGCCATCTG
>URNQ01000139.1 GCA_900549245.1 uncultured Collinsella sp. | reverse complement strand
AAAAGCCGCTGGCTGTGGACCTGGGCGACCGCGTGCGTGCTCTGGGCTGTGCGCTCACCATGCAGGGCTCGGGCATTTCCAACGTTGATATCGCCGGCATCGACATGCGCCTGGAAGAGGACGGCTTCATTACCATCGGCACCGGCGCCACCGATAACGGCATGGGCGTCGACACGATCCTGGCGCAGATTGCCGCCGAGGAGCTGGGCGTGGAGAGCTCGCTGATCGTGGTGCGCGGCGTGGACACCGACGTGTCGCCGTTCGACGCCGGTTCGTACGCGAGCTCCGGTACCTACGTGACGGGCCTTGCCGCCAAGAACGCCGCGACCGAGCTGCGTGAGAAGATTTGTGCCAAGGCCGCCCAGATGTGGGATGTGGACGCCGCCGACGTGGTCTTCGATGGCCAGTACGTGCGTCTGTCCGACGAGCGCGCCGCGCGCGAGCAGAACCGCTACCTCACGCTGCGCGACTTTGCCAACCTGTGCGTCAAGAACATCGCGGGCGGCGACGCGCTCACCTCGCATGCTTCTGCCTGCCTGCCCGTTTCGCCTCCGCCGTTTATGGCCGGCATTGCCGAGGTCGAGGTCGACAAGGCCACCGGCAAGGTGACTGTGGTGGACTACGCGGCGGCTGTGGATTGCGGCACCGTGATCAACGAGGCACTCGCGCGCGTCCAGGCCGAGGGCGGCATTGCCCAGGGCATCGGCCACGCGCTCTACGAGATCGTCGAGCACGACGACCGCGGCCGCCTGCGCACCGGCAACTTTATGAGCTACAAGCTGCCCACGCGCCTGGACATCGGCAGTATTCGCGTGGCCTTTGAGCCGAGCTACGAGCCGACGGGCCCGTTTGGCGCCAAGTCGATCGGCGAGGTCGTCATTAACACGCCGCTCGCCGCCGTGGCCTCGGCCGTGGCACACGCCACCGGCCACCAGGTGCGCTCGCTGCCGATCACGCCCGAGAAGGCCCTGCTGGGGGAGTAGCGGGTCGGCGAACAAGTCGTAATGGGCGGGGCGGGGCAACTCGCCCCGCCTTTCGCACTCGTGGTGAGGTCGTGAGCCTGTAAAACGTGTGCGTGCGCTTGTCGTTCGTATCTGCTATCATTCCTAGTCTGTGCGCTCATGCGGGCGTGGCGGAATTGGTAGACGCGCCAGATTTAGGTTCTGGTGGGATTCCCGTGAAGGTTCGAGTCCTTTCGCCCGCACCAACGCATCTGCGTCGGCTTCGGCCGTCGCGACTCTTTGTTGCATAAAGGTACCAGCACCTCAGATAAGCTGGGCAGTATGAGGAGGAACGTGTTGAACATCACCGCTTCTGACGTCAAGGACGCCAAGCTCACCGCTACGGTCACCATCCCGGCCGCCGACGTCGACGCCGCGATCAAGAAGGCCTACAAGGACACCGCCAAGAAGTACCGCTTCCCGGGCTTCCGTGCCGGCAAGGCTCCCCGTCCGGTCATCGATTCCGCTCTTGGCGCCGAGGCTACCCTCGCTCAGGCCACCAACGACCTGATCGCCGCCAACGAGCCCGCCGTCCTCAACGAGCTGGACATCGTCCCCACCAAGAGCGGTGACTACAAGGAGCTCGACCTCGCCAAGGATCACGAGGACTACACCTACACCGTCGAGTTCTCCCTGCGTCCCGCCGCTGAGCTCTCCTCCTTCGACGCTGTCGAGATCGAGATGCCCCCTGCGGAGGTCACCGAGTCCGAGATCAACAACCAGGTCGAGATGCTCCTCAACTACCGTGCCACCTTCGAGGACGTCGAGGGCCGCGCTGTCGAGTCCGAGGACTACGTTACCGTCGACCTCAAGGCCGTCGAGAACGCCGACAACTTTGCCGCCGAGGGCCGTATGCTCATCGCCGGTAGCGACAGCAACCCCGCCGAGTTCAACGAGGCTCTGATCGGCGCCAACGTTGACGACGTCAAGTCCGTCACCTGGACCGACGAGGCCGAGGAGGGCGAGGAGGCCGAGACCCACACCGTCGAGGTCACCGTCAAGGGCATCAAGGTCCGCAACACCCCCGAGCTCACCGACGAGCTCGTCAAGTCTGACTTTGGCTTCGACAGCATCGACGCTATGCGCGACGCCATCAAGCTCGAGATCGAGCAGGACAAGGCTTCCCGCCTCCCGGCCGAGAAGGAGAACCGTTGCGTCTCCGCTCTCGCCGAGCGCCTGCAGCTCGAGGAGATGGACGCCGACTACGAGCAGTCCGTCTTTGAGGAGCTTGGCCAGAACTTCCTGTCCAACCTCGCTGCCCGCGGCATGACGCTGGACACCTGGCTGCCCGCTTCCGGCCTGACCATGGAGCAGTTCATCGGCGACCTGCACAAGCAGGCCAACGACGTTGCCCGTGAGTCCCTGGCCCTCGACGCCCTCGCCCGCGAGCTCAAGATCGAGGTCACCGAGGACGACATTAACGCCGAGTTCGAGAAGGCCGGCGTCAAGGATGTCGAGGCTTCCAAGGCCGAGTTCATCGCCGACGGCCGCATGCCTGCCGTCCGCGAGTCCATCCGTCGCTCCAAGGCCGTCGACCACCTGGTCGAGAACGCCAAGGTGACCGAGGTCGACGAGACCGCCAAGGACGCCGAGTAATTCTCGCCACCTTGCCCGCGAGCGCATGCGTGCGCCCGTGATGGGGTAAAGTTATACACCGGTTATCCGGTTGCTTCGTACGGTGCCAGCCAATGCATAGCATGCGGGCACCGTACGTTTATCTAGAACCAATTTGGTCCGCAAGAGAGAAATGGAGATGCGTATGATCGCTAAGTTCGATTCCGCCCTCGTGCCATACGTTATCGAGCAGACGCCGCGCGGCGAGCGCAGCTACGATATCTATTCGCGCCTGCTCAACGACCGCATCATCTTCTTGGGCGAGGAGATCAACTCCGTCAGCGCCAACCTGGTCGTTGCCCAGCTGTTGCATCTTGAGAGCCAGGATGCCGAGAAGGATATCTCGCTCTACATCAATTCGCCCGGCGGCGAGGTCTACTCCGGCCTGGCCATTCTGGACACTATGAACTTCATCAAGCCGCAGGTCTCCACCATCTGCGTGGGCATGGCCGCGTCCATGGCCGCCGTGCTGCTTTCGGCTGGCGCCAAGGGCAAGCGCTTCTGCCTGCCGCACTCCAAGGTCATGATTCACCAGCCCAGCGGCGGTGCCCAGGGCCAGCAGACCGAGATCGAGATCGTGGCTGAGGAGATCAAGAAGACCCGCCGCGAGCTCAACCAGATCCTGTCCGATGCCTCGGGCCAGCCCATCGAGAAGGTCCAGGCCGATACCGAGCGCGACAACTACCTGACCGCTGCCGAGGCCCTCGACTACGGCCTGATTGACCGTATCGTCACCTCTCGCGATCTCGCCGCGAAGGACGCCTAGGATGGCAGGAAACATGCAGGACAACTTTGACGAGAACGGCAACCCCATCCGCTGCTCCTTCTGCGGAAAAGAGCAGGGCCAGGTCCGACGCCTCGTAAAGGGCCCGACCAACATCTTTATCTGTGACGAGTGCGTCGCCGCCTGCTCCGAGATTCTGGAGGAGTCGCTGGCTTCGGACTTTATGGACGCTGCCCGCAATGGCAAGCTGCCGGGCTTCCTCAATGACCACGGCCAGGCTGCCGGGCAGCCCGCTGTGGACCCCGAGACCGAGGGCTTTGAGCTCGAGGACGACCGCCAGGTCATCACGCACGTGCCGACGCCGCACGAGATCTATGACGAGCTTTCGGCCTATGTCATGGGGCAGGAGGACGCCAAGCGCGCCATGTCGGTGGCCGTGTACAACCACTATCGCCGCGTGATCGAGGGCGGCGCCGCGGTGTCCGCTTTTGACGACAGCATGGGCTCGCAGTTCGACACCGATATGGACGAGGTGGAGCTCGCCAAGTCCAATATTTTGCTGCTCGGTCCCACCGGTACCGGTAAGACCCTGCTCGCCCAGACGCTCGCCCGCATTCTCGAGGTGCCGTTTGCCATCGCCGACGCCACCGCGCTTACCGAGGCCGGTTACGTGGGCGAGGATGTGGAGAACATCCTGCTCAAGCTCATCAACGCCGCTGATGGCGACATTGAGCGCGCTCAGGTGGGCATTATCTACGTGGACGAGATTGACAAGATTGCCCGCAAGGCCGAGAACCTCTCCATTACCCGCGATGTCTCGGGCGAGGGTGTGCAGCAGGCGCTGCTTAAGATTCTTGAGGGCACGGTGGCCAGCGTTCCGCCTACCGGTGGCCGCAAGCATCCCCAGCAGGAGCTGCTGCAGATCGACACGACTAACATCCTGTTTATCTGCGGCGGTGCCTTTGTGGGTCTGGACAAGATCATCGCCGACCGCGTGGGCAACAAGGGCGTGGGCTTTAACTCCGAGATCGCCGGCCCCACCTCGGTCGACGAGAACGACCTGCTGCGTCAGGTGCTCCCGCAGGACCTCAACGCCTTTGGCATGATCCCCGAGTTCGTGGGCCGTACGCCCGTTGTCACCCAGACGCAGGCGCTCGACGAGGACGACCTGGTGTCGATTCTGACCGAGCCCAAGAACGCCGTGGTGCGTCAGTACCGCAAGATGTTCCAGCTCGAGGACGTTGAGCTTGAGTTTGAGGACGCGGCGCTGCACGAGATCGCCCGCATGGCACTCGCCCGCAAGACCGGCGCCCGCGGCCTGCGCTCCATCTGCGAGGACGTGCTGCAGCAGACGATGTTCGATCTGCCCAGCGAGGAGGGCGTCACCAAGGTCATCGTGACCGAAGCCTCCGTAAAGGGCGAAGAACAGCCCCAACGCATCTACGGGTAAACCAGCCAAAAACGTGCTTGCAAATAGCCTCCGACCAGCCGCGGTCGGAGGCTATTTTATATATACGCAATAACCCCAACTACCTGTGTTATTCTGTGTGTTTGTTTAAGCCTCAGCGAAGTCATATCAGACTGAAGTAATCGATACCTAAGGGGAGGAATGTAGGCCCGATTTTCGTAGATTCCGCACGAGCCGAAGACCACTTAATGTGGTCTTCGAGCGAGCCCAGGACCTGACCGAGTGAAAATCGGGCCTACATTCCTCCCCGGCGGGACAGGGAGAGATATATGGAAGAAATGCCCAAGAATTACGATCCGTCGACCAACGAGCCGGCGATCCTGCAGAAGTGGCTCCC
>URNQ01000138.1 GCA_900549245.1 uncultured Collinsella sp. | reverse complement strand
GGCATCGACCTGCGCCGATGCCCCTAAAGTGGACACACATTTTGTCCTATAAGCCTAAAAACCACCACAAAGGGGACAGGCACCTTTGTGGTGGTTTTGACCGGCGAACATGATCCGCAGGCGCCGCTACAGCTCCACGCAGGGATTGTCGCGAGTCACAAGCGTCTTAACGACAACCGTCGCTCCCAGATAGCGCTCGAGCAGCTCGGCTAAACGATCGATCGCGGCCTGGCAATCCCCCATCCGCTCGGGCTCCACGCACTCAATCGCCAGGAACGCATCGGCCGAATCATCGGACAGCGCCGTTCGAACGCCGTCGCGCCAGTTCCAGCAGCGGCACACGGCGCCTGCATCGTCGATATAGGCGAGCTCGCCGGGCAGCGTCGGGTCATCCGCTTCCTCGCCAAGCGGCACAAACGCATCGGCACCGTCGGTCACCTTCAAGCAAAGGTCTCCCTCAATCGCGTGCAGATCCTCGCCGCCTACGGGAAGCGCGTAGGTCAACGAAATCGTGTTGTAGATGTCCACCGCGGGCGCAATGTGGCCCACCGGCTTGCCTTTGAGCACGCGTTTGAGCAGGTTCTCGATCGAACAACGCGCACCCTTTTTGGTCTTGAACAGGCGATAGGCCTCGCGCCATGCCTTGACCGGTGCGTTCTCGCTGATAGTATCGCTGGTCAGATGACGCTCCGCATTGATATTGGCACGGTCGAGCAGCGCCGCAATGGTATCCACGTCCTTTTGAGGAATCTGAGCCGCGGGCTTCATGCCCTCCACGACCACAACACCGATTGCCGCCTGCGGAAACAGCTCCCAAAATGAATCCTCGGCAATAAAGCTCTTCATACGTGCTCCCTTCACGATTCGCCCCACGCGAGCGCCTAAACAAAAAGCGCCCTTACGACGGCCACCTTCAAAGTCCTACGGTGCCGCCACAAGAGCGCTTACGCTGCCCCCATCCGGAGAAGGGGGCAATATGTCAGGCGTATTGTAACCCGAGTCATCCGCGCGAGCAAAACCACCACAAAGGTGCCTGTCCCCTTTATGGTGGTTTTGGGTCTGAAGCAACGCTAGTGTCGGAGTCCCAGCAGGCCGCGGCCGCGATGACGGGCGTCGGCGTGCACCTGAGCGTGCGGACCGGCGGCCTTCACGGACTCGGGCAGGTGCGAGTACTTCTTCTCGAAGTTCTCCTCGAACATCACGGCCAAGTTGTGCGCCGCCTCGTCGTAGCGCGCGGTGCTCTGCCAGTACTGGCGCGGCACCAGGATGCCGTCGGGCACGCCGTGGCACGTGGTGGGAATGTCGACGTTAAAGATATCATCGTGGACGAACTCGCTGTCCTCGATGGTACCGTCGAGGGCGCGGGCCACCAGGGCGCGCGTGTAGGCAAGCTCGATGCGATGGCCCACGCCGTAGCCGCCGCCAATCCAGCCGGTGTTGACCAGGTACACACGCGTGCGGCCGTCGGCGATGCGCTCACCGAGCATCTTGGCATAGACCATGGGGTCGAGCGGCATAAACGGCTCGCCAAACAGCGAAGAGAACGTGGGTGTGGGCTCGGTGACGCCGACCTCGGTGCCGGGGATCTTGGCCGTAAAGCCCGTCACAAAGTGATACATGGCGGCGTCGGCCGTCAGGCGCGAGATGGGCGGCAGCACGCCAAAGGCGTCGCAGGTCAAAAACAGCACGACGCTCGGAGTGGTGCCCATACCCTTGGTCCACGCGTTGGGAATGTGCTCCACAGGGTAGGCCACGCGCGTGTTGTGCGTGACCGAGACGTCATCGTAGTTGGGCTTGCGGCTCTCGTCGAGCACCACGTTTTCGCAGATCGCGCCAAAGCGGACGGCGTTGAAGATCTCAGGCTCGTGGAACGCGTCCAGGCCCTCGCATTTGGCGTAGCAGCCACCCTCGATGTTGAAGATGCCCATGTCGGACCAACCGTGCTCGTCGTCGCCGATCAGTAGGCGCGTGGGGTTGGCCGAAAGCGTGGTCTTGCCGGTGCCAGACAGGCCAAAGAACACGGCGGTCTCGTGCGTGACAGGATCCATGCTGGCCGAGCAGTGCATGGGCAGCACGTCGTCCTCTACGGGCAGCAGGTAGTTCATGACGCTGAAGATGGACTTTTTGATCTCACCGGAGTAGCCGGTGCCGGCAACCAGAATCACGCGCTCCTGGAAGTTGATGACCACGGCGGCGCTGGAGTTGAGGCCCTTAATGGCGGGATCGCACTGGTAGCCGGGAGCGGCGAGCACGCAAAAGTCCGGCTCACCGGTGCGCGCAATTTCGCGAGCGAGCGGGCGAGCGAGCATCTGCTTAATAAAGAGCGCCTGGCTGGCACGTTCGCAGGCGACAAGCAGGCGACGTGTATGGTTGCGATCGGCACCGGCCATACCGCGCGTGACGAACACGTCGCGCTCGTTGAGATAGTCGACGATGCCGGCCTTGATGGCCTCGTAGCTCTCGACAGACAGCGGGCGGTTGACGGCACCCCAGGCAATCTTGTCGTGAACATCGGGGGTGTCAACGATAAAGCGGTCATTAGGCGAGCGGCCAGTGCGCTCCCCCGTCTCGATCACCAGCGCGCCGTTGGAGGCCATACGACCTTCGTTGCGACGGATGGCGTGCTCGACGAGCTCGGCTGCCGGCAGGTCGACCAGCAGGCGGGGCTGGTTCTCGGCAGGATCTTCGACCAGCGTAATGCCAAAGTTGGACAGAACTTCTGCAGGGGTAACACCTGGCATGGGGCCTCCTTTAAAAGCGCGACACGTGGACGAGGCGCGCACTTTACTCACATAAAGCCCGTTGTACCCGATATGCAAAAACGTTTTTGCGGCAACGGCGAAGCGCCCGCCCAACGGTCAAAAATCGCACGCAAGCGGCCTAGTCATTAGGGACACTCTTGAACAGGCAACAACCAAGGAGCGACCCCGGATGCCGGCACTTAGGGACGTTCCCAAAGTGCCGGCACATAAGGAACGTCCCCAAATGCCGTCTACTGAATGGCGCCGCCGAAATTATCGAACAACCTGTTCAAAAACACGAACGAACACCGTCGCGTCTATACTAGAGCGCAGCAATAGAAAGGACTCCGCTTTGAGCATCACGCCCATCGATAGCATTCGCCGCGCCATCGCCGCCGCAATGGCGTCGCCGACCCCACCGTATCGGACGGGGCGCACGGGCAGGGCGGACGCATCGAGAACGGCCTGTTCCCCGCATCGCACACCGCCGAGGAGCTCGCACGAATCCAAGAGCTAAGCCAGCGTAACGCCGGCGGTCCCGACAGCAGCCAGGCCACACGCCGTCGCCGCGAGCGCAATCGCCAGCCCGGCCCCATCCACCGCATGGTCAATGCCTGGTGGAACCGCCTGCTCGGAGCCGTCTACGGCGGCGGCTTCTCCACGCAAGAAGCCGAGTACGAAGATCACGCCACCCGTCGCGACTACCTTTGGAATACCCTGGGCACCGCCGTGTGGGGCATGGCGTTTCCGTTGCTCACCATCGTGTCCACACAGCTCGCGGGCGCCGAGGAGGCTGGCAAATTCTCCATCGCCTTTGTCACCGGCACGCTCATCATGATCGCGTGCAACTACGGCGTGCGCAATTTCCAGGTCTCGGACATCGACGAAAAGACGTCCTTTGCCTCTTACCAGCTCAACCGCTGGATCTGCGGAGCGCTCGCGCTGGCATGCGGCCTGGTATACAGCAGCGCCCGCGGCTACGATGCGCAGATGGCCACGATCGGCCTGGGCGTCTACCTCTATAAGGTGATCGACGGCATCGCCGACGTGTACGAGGGCCGCCTGCAGCAGGCCGACAAGCTCTATTTGGCCGGCATGAGCCAAACGCTGCGTTCCGCCGGCGTCATCGCGGTCTTTAGCGTGGCACTGTTCCTCACGCGCAGCATGCCCATCGCGGCCATGGCCATGGGTGTCACCGCCATCGCCTCGCTCGTGCTGGTCACCGCGCCGCTTGCCCTGCTCGAGACCGAAAAATCGCGCCACGTGAGCCTGCGCGAGGTCGGCCACCTGTTTGTCCAGTGCGCCCCGCTCTTTGGTGCACTGTTCCTGTTCAACCTTATTGAGAGCATGCCCAAGTTTGTGATGGAAGGCACGCTGGCATACAAATATCAGCTGTACTTTAATGCCCTGTTCTTTCCAGCGCAGGCCATTTTGTTGAGCATCGGATTTGTCTATAAACCGCAGCTTCTGCGTCTGTCGAGCATTTGGACGAATCCGCGCAAGCGTCGCCGCTTTGACCTGATTATTGTTGCCGTTATGGCGCTGATCGCGGTCATCACCGGCGTGTGCGCCGCATTTATGGCAGGTCCCGGTATTCCCCTCATGAGCTTTATGTACGGCCTCAGCTTTGAACGCTACCGTACGCTGGCGCTGCTGATGGTCGTCGCCGGCGGCGTAACCGCGGCCATCGACTTTATCTACGCCATCATCACGGTGCTGCGCCACGCTGGAGACGTCACCAAGATCTACCTGATCTGCTTTGCCGTGAGCGTGGTGCTCCCGGTGATCCTGATCAACCTGCTGGGTCTGATGGGCGCCGTGGTGAGCTACCTAGCCATCATGGCCCTACTCCTGGTGCTGCTGATTATCGAATACGCCCACATCCGCCAACGCATCGAGCGCGACCGCAACCCGTACGGCGCCTAATTGGCGCAATGGGGGGGGTCTCGTTGCGGACGATTTGCGACACGCAAAACTAAGTGAGTAGACTTTTGCCGAATCCCTGACCACACCGGCAAAACACAAGTCAGTGACCTGCGGTTTTGTTGAGGCAAATTTGCCGGCTGCTCGGCATTTCCAAAAAAGTCTACTCACTTAGCCAGCGGACAGCCAAAAAAGAACCGTCGCAACGTCGTTTGACTCCGTTGCGACGGTTTTTCGAGCATTTTCGCACTGCCGAGGACGCAGACGCTCCTCATTTCTCGCGCTTACCGAGCAAGAAAGCGCTATTCTCCGAAAGTAGTCAAAAAAGCTCCGTCCCAAATTAGCTACCACTTGCACCGATTATTCGCCCGGGTTGATGTTCGCGTAGAACTCCGCCCCATCATCGAGCCGCAGGATCCCGACGCGGCCGAACTCGGAGCCGGTGGCGGCGGCGCAGTCGATATCGATGCGATCGGGCACGCCGGCGGTATCCTCGCCACCCAGGCGCACGATCTGCCCGCGGCCCG
>URNQ01000137.1 GCA_900549245.1 uncultured Collinsella sp. | reverse complement strand
CCGTTACGGTCGAACCGTTGCCACTGTTGCCGTAGCCGGCCCACTCGGCATCCCAATCAGGAGTCGTCGCACTCGGGTCCACGACAATCTTGTCGGGATCGGGCATGGCCGAATCGTCGGTGGTATAGGCAAGCGTAACCTTATCGCCGCTCTTGAGCGTAATCTGATTGGCGCAGAGTAAGGAGGGCTCTCCATTGATATACAAGTGCCAATATTTATTGGTCGCAGCATCCCAGCCATACGGCTTGTGATCGAACGGCGGAGTAATGGAATTGAGGAACCAGTACTCACCACTCTGGGAGCCGTTGTACGTAACGCCCTTCGCCTTCAGAACCGTCTCAATAAGGTCCTGGGCCGTAGAGCCTTCGGGCAGGGAAACATTGCTTGCCGAGCCCCAGCGAGTATTGTTGCCGTTGACATCGGGACCGATAATATCAACGGACCCAAGAACCTGACCGGGGAGGGCATCGGCGTCAGCACCATACATAAAGGTGACGGCGTCACCCTCCTGGAGCTTGTAGGCACCGGCGCCAACGTCGGCGAACTTGCCATTTACGTAGAAGCGCCAATAGCTATTGGTCGCAGCATCCCATCCATAGGACTTACCATCGAACGGCGAAGTAATGCCGTTGAGGAACCAGCCCCAAGACGATTCGCTAGCATCGAGAGTAAGGCCGGTCTGCTCAAGGAGATCCTTGGCAGTGGAACCAGCCTTGAGACTCGTCTGGCCCGTCGAGGCCCAAACCTGCTGCTTGCCGTCCTTGCCCTTACCGAGGACCTGAACGGAAGCATGGACGGAATCAGAGGGCAACTGGTCGCCCCAGCCACCGTAGAACCACGTAACGGTATCGCCAGCATGAATGGTGACATTGTCTGCCGTGTAGTCGCTCGACTTGCCGTTGATGACCACCTGCCAATAGGTCGAATAATCGAGCGGCGTACCCAGCTCAACGCCGTTGTACTTAAGGCTCAGAATGAAGGAGCCCGCAGCAACGGCGTCGATGTCATTCGCCTCGAGCGCGACCTTCGTAAGGTCAAGTGCGCTCGAGCCGGACGTCACCACATACTGCGCGTTATCGACCCAAGTCTGAGTCTTGCCCTGGGCATCGCGACCAATGACGGTCACATTTGCGGCAACCTGGTCCTTAACGACAGGGGACGCGCTACCAGCCGTATAGGCAAACTCAATCTTCTGCCCCTGGGTGAGCTTGACGCTGCTCGCGCCAACCGAGGAAGACGCGCCGTCGACGAACAGCTGCCAGAAGGCATAAGTCGTCGGGTCGTAGGCAAGCGTGCGGCCATCGCTCGGGGATGTAATGCTTTTGAGGTAGAAACCGTATGCCGTGTTCGGATCGTAATCCGCCTTGAAGCCCGTCTTCTGCTGCAGCTTAACGAAGGCGTCCGCAGCCGTCGCGCCCTCTTCGAGCTTGAGCTGCGTAGGCGCCACCCAAGTCTGAGCCTTGCCGTCGGCATCGGTGCCGATAATCGAGAACGAGACCTCGACTTGTTTCTTGGCGACATCGCCGGTTTCTGTCGGGTTCTCTGTCTGAACGGCAGCCGCGGCGGCAGATCCTGCGGCATACGGCCGGGGGGGGCAGACCCGGCTTGCCCAGCGGCTGCCGTCGAAGACTGCTCGCTCGTGGCAGAGCTCTCCCCCGTCGCCGAGCCTTCGTCGCCAGTTGCTGCCTCGTTTGCGGCGGCACTGGCTGCGGGCGCGCTCCCGGAATCCGAAACCTCGGCGCCGCTCTGCTCAGCGGCACCGCCCGCAGGCGCTGCACCCTCGTCCGGCGTCGCAGCCTGATCCACAGCCTCGGCAATGCCCTCGGCGCCCTCGGCCCACAGCTGAGCCGGCGTGGTGCCAAAGGCCATCGCGAAGGCCAGGAATGCCACCAGGCCGCGCTTAGCTACACCGCGTGCAATCGCGCCACGACGATTCGAGACGCGCTGGCGCTCGTCCACAAACATATCCATTTGTCTCCTACTGTCTGTACTTGGAGCGTTGCCTTGAGGCTGCCCCACGTCATCGCGCATGTTGCGCTCGAGTTCCCCCATCGGGGTCCCCCTTCCCTCCAGAGCCCTATGCACACCGGCGGCATACGCCGCAGCCGCATGCAAGATGGGAGGCGATCCGACTTAACCTTAACGGCTCAGGCGCGCCGTCCGATCTGCGACGCGAACATCCCGAGCCAAGAGGAATTACGGTTACTGGTACAGCCGGGGACTTGCACCCCAATTCTCCCAAACGCGCAGGAAAACCGCGCATTCGTGCGTCTCCGCACCACCATCTAGGCCATCGATTATTACCGTCAATATGGTATCACGCAAAAGGGCCTCGCACGCAGGCGAAGCCCAAGGTAAAAGCTATTGTTTGCGATAGGAAAATGCGGTGACGGTCGCAGCCTCTAGTGCTTGCCGCCGTGACTGTTGAGCCAGATATTGCGGCCCAGCATAAGAGCCAGCACCAGCGCGCTCACGTAGCCCATAAAGCCAATGACTGGGATGCCAAACACAACCGGCTCGATGCGTGCGTAGTACACCACCGACGAACCGATAAACAGACCGGCGATCACAATTGCCATCGACATGCGGTCGATAATTCCGCCCAGCTGTCGCAGCGCCTTATCGCTGCTCATGATCTGCGTGTTTACCTTAAGCTGGCCGCGCGTGAGCATACGCGAAGCCAAGCCCAGATACTCGGCCGCCTCGAGCGAGCCTTTTGCCGCGCGATAGCTGCTCGCGGCAAGATCGCGTCCCATATCACGCACGCGCGCATAGGTGCTCTTCTCGTTTTTGATATGCGTCTGGATTATCTGGATCATGTTGACGTTGGGCATGTACTCGGTCAGCAAACCCTCGAGCGTCACCATGCCGCGCGCGAACATCGTCACCACGCTCGGCAGCTCAACGTCATTCTTACGCGCGAGGCTTAACAGCGAGGTCAAAAACTCGCCGATATCCAGGTCCTTCAGGTCAAGGCCCGCAAAGTCAGCCACGATAAAGTCCAAATCGGACAAAAAGGCCGAATGATCGAGCTCGGCCGAATCGCCACGCGTCACGGCAAAGCGCATGAGCGAATCCTTGAGCTTTGGCACGTCGCCCTCGGCCACGGCGAAAATCATGTCCTTGACGATGCCACGATCGTGGCTCGACATGCGTCCGACCATGCCCAAGTCGATAAAGTAGACGATGCCGTCCTTGAGAATAATGTTTCCCGCATGCGGGTCGGCATGGAAAAAGCCGTCATCGAGCACCTGCGTCGAGTAATCCTCGACGATTGCGGCACCGATCTTTTCCAAGTCATAGCCCTCGGCCACCAAGCACTCAGGATCGGCGATCGAAATGCCGTCGATGTAGTCCATGACCACAACGTGCTCGGTGCACAGATCCAGATAGGATTTAGGACACGTCACGCCATGAACGCTCTTATGGAACTCGTAGAAGTCGTTGAGGTTTTTGGCCTCGGCCAAAAAGTTGGTCTCCTCGCGAAACGAGGTCCACAGCTCCTCGACTACGCCGTGCAGGTCAACGAATTGATCGGTGTTGACGAACTTGGAAACGATACGCACCACCGAGCGGATGATATCGATGTCCTGTGCCATAACCTGCTGCGCACCGGGGCGCTGCACCTTGACGGCCACGTCCTCGCCCGTCACCAGACGAGCGCGATGTACCTGCGCGAGCGATGCGCTACCAAGCGGATTGGGGTCGATCGCATCGAACATCTCCCCCAGGCGCAGGCCGTACTCTTCTTCCAGACAACTGAGTACGACCTCGTACGGCACCGGCTCTACGTCGGAGCGCAGACGACGCAGCTCGTCGCAAAAGCGTTGCGGCAGAATCTCGGACCGGTTAGCCAGAATCTGCCCCATCTTAACGAACATGGGGCCGAGTTCCTCGAGCAGGCGGCGCAAACGAACCGGCGTGAGGTTATCCCACACGCGGTACTTTTTGACCAGGCGAACAATCTGCCCGATGCGCTCGCGACGGCCCGCCGGCGTGAGCTGGTATTCCTCGTCCGGCGCCATCGCGTCGGGCTCCTCTGGCACCATATCGACAGCGCGCGGCTTCTTGCGAGCGCCCGAGACGGCGGCGTCGACCTCATCGACAACCGCCGCCTCGTCGCCCAAGGGATCTAGATTGTTGTAATCGGTGGTGGAATCTGCCATCTGCGCTGCTACTCGGCCTCTTCGGTATCCTTCGCATCGTCGGGCTCAACGGACTCGACGGGCACCGAGGTCACGTTGTCCTCGACCGAATCGACAATGTCGCGCACATGGGCCAGGAAGGCCGTGCGCTCGGGGGCGGTCATGACGCGGACGCGGGCAAGGATGAGCTCGTCAAGCACGCGCTGGGCCGCGGTCTCGCCCTGCATACCCAGACGCTCGGTCAGGTCGGAGATGGTGCCACCGGCCTGCTCGAACATGTCGGACACACTGCGGGCGATATCGGGAGCACCTGCGTCCTTGCGCACCTGCTCACCCTTGGTGTTGAGGTCGTCGAGAACCTTCTTGCTGCCCTCGACGGCAACAGCAGCGGCGCCGAAGCCCACGTTGATGGCACCGTTAACAAGCTGATCGAGTTTCATAACCATGGTTGTCTCCAATCACAAACAACTGCATTGGCGTTCTTGTACCCAAGATTGAGTGAAAGCGACAAAGCGTTTTAGCGCTATTCGATCGACGGGAAATCCCTACCTCACGTTGTCGTTCATCGCGAAGGAATTCTTCATGGCGCAACTCGTGGTGTAGAGCACCTTGCCCAACAGGGCATCGGTCTCCACGCGCACGAGCTCGGCAAAGGCCTCGTTGGCGCGGGCGAGTTCGGCGGGCACTTCGGCCTCGGGCAGCGTGGCTACGACAGCGTCAACGTCGTGAATCTGCTTGTGGCCCATGCCGCCGACTTTCTCCTGGTAGTCCTCGACGGCGCGACCGCACTCGTGGAAACGGACATCGGCCAGGGCGCCGATCAGGCGGTTGGCCCAGTAGAAGTTCTCGGACGTCACGCGAGCCTGGGTGTCGGCGTAGTACTCGGGCATGGTCTCGACGTTGGCGTACAGCGGAACCAGCGCGTTAAACGAGTTGGAGCCAAAGGCCATCCACTGCACGGCGCGGTAGGCCGGCTGCGCATAGGGGCGCAGCTGCAGTACGGCGAGTTGGCTGTTGCGGTTGATCCCGATGGGACGATAGGCGCCGCGTGTGGCGG
>URNQ01000136.1 GCA_900549245.1 uncultured Collinsella sp. | reverse complement strand
CGCGCAGAGAGCACATTAAGTGCTCTCCGGCTCGTGCGGAACTCGCGATCGACTTCACATGCCGCCGTGCGGCCGGGGCGTACGCGAGTCCCAAAGTTTTCAAAAAAGCGGTCGACGCACAGTGCGCCGACCGCCGATATATGGGGTCTGATATTTTCTACCAGCTAGGGCCTCTTACTCGTCTAGGAGATCCTCTGGCATGTCGTTGCCGTCGCCTAGGTCGACTGGGGCCTCTTCGGTGTCGGCTGCGGCCTCGGCGCTTTCACCTTCGGGCTTCTCCTTGGCGGCCGTCATGCGGGCTACGGCGCAGATGCGGTCGTTGTCGTCGACGGTCATCATCTTGACGCCCTGGGTAGCGCGGCCAGTCTGGCTGATCTCGTCGGTCTTGACGCGAATGACCGTCGCGCCCTCCGTCACGATGAACAGCTCGTGCTGCGGGCCCACCGTCTTCATGGCCGCGAGGTTACCCTTACGCTCGGTCATTTGGATGGTGTAGACACCCTGGCCGCCGCGGTTCTGCTCCGGGTAGTCCGCGACCGGCGTGCGCTTGCCGTAGCCACGCTCGGTGATGACGAATAGATCGCCGTTGCCGTTAGTGACTTCCATGCCCAGAACGCTCACGCCGTCCTTCATACCGATACCGCGAACGCCGCTGGTATCGCGGCCGGTGGCGCGCACCTGCTCCTCGGAGAACATGATCGCCTTGCCCGCGGTGGTGGCCAGGATAATCTTGTCGCCCTCGCGCACGCGGCGCACGTTCAGCAGCGCGTCGTCGTCACGCAGGTTGATAGCGATCAGGCCGTCGCGACGGCTGCGGTCATATGCGCTCATCACGGTCTTCTTGACCATGCCGCTCTTGGTGGCAAACATCAGATACTCGTCGGCAGGGAACTCGCGGCAGCTGATGACGCTCGCGATCTTCTCGCCCTCCTCGAAGGGCAGCAGGTTGACGATCGCGGTACCGCGCGCCTGGCGCGTACCCACCGGCAGCTCGTGCACCTTCAGGCGATAGACCTTGCCCTTGCTCGAGAAGAACAGCACGTACTCGTGCGTGGACGCGATGAACATTTCGTCGATGACATCGTCCTCTTTGAGGTTGACGCCCGACACGCCCTTGCCGCCGCGTTTCTGGGCGCGGTAGGCGGCCACCGGGATGCGCTTGACATAGCCGGTGTGGGTGATGGTCACGACCATGTCCTCGTCGGCAATGAGGTCCTCGACGTCCAGGTCCTTCTCGACCTGGCTGATCTCGGTGCGGCGCTTATCGCCAAACTTCTTGGAGATCTCGCGCATCTCTTCCTTAATGACGCCCAGGATCTTCTCCTCGTGCGCCAGCAGGTCCTCGTAGTAGGCGATGGCACGGCGCAGGCCGTCCAACTCTTCTTGGATCTTGTCGCGCTCCAGGCCGGTCAGGCGGCGCAGCTTCATCTCGAGGATGGCCGTGGTCTGCTCGGGCGTAAAGCCAAAGCGCTCGATCAGGCGGCTGCTGGCCTCGGAATCGGTCTGCGAGGAACGGATGATGCTGATGACCTCGTCAATACGATCGAGAGCCATCAGGTAGCCCTCGAGGATATGCGCGCGGGCCTGGGCCTTCTTAAGGTCGAAGCGGGTGCGGCGGGTGACGACGTCGACCTGGTGATCGATGTAGTGCTGCAGCATCTCGCGCAGGCTCAGGCATTTGGGAACGCCGTTGACGAGCGCCAGGTTGTTGGCGCCGAAGGTCGTCTGCAGCGAGGTGTACTTATACAGGTTGTTGAGCACGACCTGCGGAATGACGCCCTTCTTGAGCTCGATGACCAGACGGATGCCCTTCTGGTTGGACTCATCGCGCATATCCGAGATGCCCTCGATGCGCTTGTCGTTGACGAGCTGGGCGATCTTCTCCTGCAGGGTGCCCTTGTTGACCATGTAGGGAATCTCGGTAAAGACCAAGCGGCTGCGGCCGGTCTTGGTGGACTCCACGTGGGCCTTGGCGCGCACGGTAATGGAGCCGCGGCCGGTCTCGTAGCTCTGCTTAATGCCGGCGGTGCCCATGATGATGGCGCCGGTGGGGAAGTCCGGACCGGGCATGATCTGCATGAGCTCGTCGACGGTGGCGTCGGGGTTGTCGATCAGGTAGCAGGTGGCCTCGATCGCCTCGGTGAGGTTATGCGGGGCGATGTTGGTGGCCATGCCGACGGCGATGCCCTGGCTGCCGTTGACCAGCAGGTTGGGGAAGCGCGCAGGCAGCGCCACGGGCTCGGCGAGCGATTCGTCGTAGTTGGGCTGCCAGTCGACGGTATCCTTCTGCAAGTCACGCAGCAGTTCCATGGCGGGCTTGGCCAGGCGGCTCTCGGTGTAACGCATGGCCGCCGCGCCGTCGCCGTCGATGTTACCGAAGTTGCCGTGACCGTCGATGAGCGGCGTGCGCATGGAGAACCACTGCGCCAGGCGAACCATGGCCTCGTAGACCGCGGAGTCACCGTGCGGATGGTACTTACCGATAACTTCGCCGACCGTCCAAGCGGACTTCTTGTGCGGACGGTTGGGGTAGATGCCGCTCTCGTTCATCGCGTACAGGATGCGGCGGTGCACCGGCTTTAAGCCGTCGCGCACGTCCGGCAGGGCGCGCGCCGTGATGACCGACATCGAATACTCGATAAATGACTGCTTCATCTCGCGACCGAACTCCGAAATCTGGAGCTGGCCGCCGTTTATATCCTCGCCGGCCGAGGCGCCACGGTCGACTTCGCCAAAGCTCTCCTCGAGCTCGGCGTCGTCGTCCTCTTCCTCGTCATCATCGGCATCGGGGTTATAGGCGTCAGGATCGCCGTCCTCGCCCTGCTCAGCACGGGCAAGCAGGCGCTTCAAATCGTCGGGCATGCCGGCATCGCCGGCCTCGCCCATACCCTCGTTGTTGTTGATATCGTCTGCCACGTTACCTCCTCTTAAGCGTCAAGGAAGCGTGCATCATGTGCATGCTTCTCGATGTACTCGCGGCGATAGCCGACCTCGGAACCCATCAGCTCGCGCACGGCGCGGTCCGCCACCACGGCATCCTCGATCGACACGCGCTGCAGGATGCGGGTCTTGGGATCCATCGTCGTCGAGGCAAGCTGCTTGGGGTCCATCTCGCCCAGGCCCTTGTAGCGCTGGACGGTATAGCCCTTGCGCTTCTTGGTGATCTTGCCGTCCTTGGCCTTGCCGTCCTCGTCGTTGTCGTCGGGGTTCAGGCCCAGACTCTGGATGGTGTCGCGCAGGATCTCGTCTTCGGGCTGGCGGCCGTTGGGATACACGTAGTGGATCTTGTTGCGCACCTTAATGCCAAAGATGGGCGGGCAGGCAACATAGACGTAGCCGGCATCGATCAGCGGACGCATGTACTTGTAGAAGAACGTCAGCAGCAGGATGCGGATATGCGCACCGTCGACGTCTGCATCGGTCATGATGATGATCTTGTGGTAGCGCGCCTTGGTGATATCGAAGTCGCCGCCGTCGCCGGCACTCGTCGTGACGCCGCAGCCGATCGCGGTAATCAGCGACTGGATGGTGTCACTCGAGAACGCGCGATGGTCACCAACGCGTTCGACGTTCAGAATCTTGCCGCGCAGGGGCAGAATCGCCTGGATGTCTCGGCGACGGCCGTCCTTGGCCGAACCGCCTGCCGAGTCGCCCTCTACGATGAAGAGCTCGGTCAGCTCGGCATCGCGCACTGAGCAGTCAGCGAGCTTACCGGGCAGGGACGCCGTCTCGAGCAGGCTCTTGCGGCGGGTCGCCTCGCGCGCCTTGCGGGCGGCGTTGCGCGCCTTGCAGGCCTGTTGCGCCTTCTTGACGATCTCGCGGGCGGGCTTGGGATGCTCCTCCAAGTAATCGGCGAGGCCGTCGGTCACGATCTTGAGCGTGAGCGCGCGCATATAGGAGCTACCGAGCTTGGCCTTGGTCTGCCCCTCAAACTGCGGATCGGGCAGCTTGACCGAGATAACGGCCGAAAGGCCCTCGCGCACATCGTCGCCGGTCAGGTTGGCATCTTTTTCCTTGAGCAGGTTCTGTTTGCGCGCGTAGTCGTTGATCACGCGGGTGAGCGCGGTGCGGAAGCCCTCAAGGTGCATGCCGCCCTCGGGAGTGTAGATGTCGTTGGCAAACGACATGACGTTCTCGCCGTAGCCGCTATTCCACTGCAGGGAAACCTCGACCTCGCCCATCTTGGCCACAGGCGCGTCCGGGTCCGATTTGCCCTCGATGTAGATGGGCTCCTTAAAGGCCTCGGGGACGTCCTTGCCCTCGTTGAGGAACTTGACGAAGTCGATGATGCCGCCCTCGTAGCAAAACTCCTCCACGTGGGGAGTCGCCTCGCGCTCGTCGGTCAGCACGATCTTGAGGTTCTTATTGAGGAACGCTGTCTCCTGCAGACGGTTGTGCAGCGTATCGAAATCGTAGATGCAGGTCTCGAAGATCTCGTCGTCGGGCCAGAAGGTGACGGTGGTGCCCGTCGAATCCGAGGTGCCCACGACCTCCATCTTCTTGACGGTCTTGCCGCGCGAGAACTCCATCTCGTAGGTGTTGCCATCGCGACGAACCTGAACGACCACGCGCTTGGACAGTGCGTTGACGACGGAGATGCCTACGCCGTGCAGGCCGCCCGAGACCTTATAGGCCGAGTTATCGAACTTACCGCCGGCGTGCAAGATCGTCATAACGACCTCGAGCGTCGGGATCTTTTTAACAGGGTGCTCGTCGACGGGGATGCCGCGCCCGTTGTCGACGACCGTGATGGAGTTGTCGGCGTGGACCGTCACCTGGATCTCGGTGCAGAAACCGGCCATGGCCTCGTCGACGGAGTTGTCAACGATCTCCCACACCAGGTGATGCAGACCGCTGGCGCTCGTCGAGCCGATATACATGCCCGGGCGCTTACGAACGGCCTCGAGACCTTCGAGAATCTTAATCTCGCCGCCATCGTAATCGTTTTCGTTTGCCACACGTCCTCCTTCAGTCAAGAAAATGTGTACAGCCTTACTAGTTTATCGTAAAAAAATACCCTCGGGACCGAGGGTATTTGGCTCTACAAGGCCACCAGATGCGATTTAAGGCTCTTTTTTGCTTTGCACGCCCTTGGCCCACTCGGCACTGGCTCTCATGGCATTCTCGAGGGCCTCGCGCAGTTTTTGGTCTTCGATGGGCGCCACCTGGCGCTCGATCTCGGTGCACTCGGCCTCACTTAGGTCGGCGTGCGGGGCCGGCGGGCGCCCCGGCGGCGCCCGGCGGCGGGCATCGCGCATG
>URNQ01000135.1 GCA_900549245.1 uncultured Collinsella sp. | reverse complement strand
GGGCGCTTGTATACCAAGGCAACCTGCCTATAATGATGCAAGTTAAAACGCCGAGCGCATCGCACGCACTTGCATCAGGCATCCGAGAGGAGAAAACATACCCATGAAGGCACTCTACAATGACGGTTCGGTGGCCGAGCTCCCGCAGGACGAGGTCACGCACGTCATCCGCCACTCCGCCGCGCACATCATGGCGCAGGCCATCAAGCGCCTGTACCCCGAGGCCGACTTTGCCTACGGTCCCGCGACCGACAACGGCTTCTACTACGACGTCGACCTGCCCGAGGGCGTCAAGATCAGCGAGGACGACTTCCCCGCGATCGAGGCCGAGATGAAGAAGATCGTCAAGGAGAACCTCAAGTTCTCCGTGTACGAGAAGCCCCGCGCCGAGGCCATCGCCCTTATGGAGGAGCGCGGCGAGAAGTACAAGGTCGAGCACATCGGCGACCTGGACGACGACGCCCGTATCACCTTCTACCAGCAGGGCGACTACATCGACATGTGCGTCGGCCCCCACATCTGCTACACCAAGGCCCTTAAGGCCTTTAAGCTCACCGGCGTCTCGGGCGCCTACTGGAAGGGCGATAAGGACAACAAGATGCTCACCCGCATCAACGGCGTCGCCTTTGCCACCAAGGAAGAGCTCGACGAGCACATGCACATGCTGGAGGAGGCCAAGAAGCGCGACCACCGCAAGATCGGCCGCGAGATGGACCTCTTTATGATGCGCGACGAGGCCCCCGGCTTCCCGTTCTTCCTGCCCAACGGCATGATCCTTAAGAACACGCTGCTGGACTACTGGCGCGAGATCCACCACAAGGCCGGTTACGTGGAGATTTCCACGCCGCTCATCATGAACAAGCAGCTGTGGAAGACCTCGGGCCATTGGGACCACTACAAGGACAACATGTACTCCACCGTCATCGACGACGAAGAGTACTGCATTAAGCCCATGAACTGCCCGGGCGGCGTGCTGGTGTACGCCTCCAAGCCGCATTCCTACCGCGAGCTGCCCATCCGCGCCGGCGAGATTGGCCTGGTGCACCGCCACGAGCTGCGCGGCGCCCTGCACGGCCTGTTCCGCGTGCGCTGCTTTAACCAGGACGACGCCCACCTGTTTGTGCGTCCCGACCAGCTGACCGACGAGATCGTTGGCGTGGTCAACCTCATCGACTCCGTGTACCAGAAGTTTGGCTTTAAGTACCACGTTGAGCTTTCCACCCGCCCCGAGGACTCCATGGGTTCGGACGAGGACTGGGCTCGCGCCGAGGAGGGCCTGCGCACCGCTCTGGAGAAGCTGGGCATGGACTACGAGGTCAACGAGGGCGACGGCGCCTTCTATGGCCCCAAGATTGACTTCCATCTGGAGGACTCGCTCGGCCGTACCTGGCAGTGTGGCACCGTCCAGCTCGACTTCCAGATGCCGCTCAACTTTGACCTGGAGTACGTGGACGCCGACGGTACCAAGAAGCGCCCCATCATGCTGCACCGCGTATGCTTTGGCTCCATCGAGCGCTTCATCGGTATTCTGATCGAGCACTTTGCGGGCAAGTTCCCCACCTGGCTGGCTCCCGTGCAGGTCAAGGCGCTTCCCGTCTCCGAGAAGAGCCGCGACTACGCCCACGAGGTGTGCGCCAAGCTGGAGGAGGCCGGCATTCGCGTTGTCTGCGACGACCGCGACGAGAAGATCGGCTACAAGATCCGCGAGGCTCGCAGCATCGACCGCGTGCCCTATATGCTCATCCTGGGCGAGAAGGAGGTCGAGGCCGGCAACATTTCCGTCCGCGATCGCTCCAACGAGACCGTTCAGATGAGCGTTGATGAGTTTGTTGCCAAGGTGACCGAGGAGATCAAGACTCGCGCCTAAGGCAAGCTTCGCAACAATTAACAAAGGCGACCGTCCACAAAGGGCGGTCGCCTTTTTTCATGCTCAAATAAGAAAAGCCGCTGGTTGAGCGGCTTTTTTTGTTGCACAAAAAGGTACAGGTTTTTGTAGAGGGGTATGGAGATGTACCTACCAGCAGTGCATTTTGCGTAATCTGGGCAAACGCTGATTAATTGCTCGTATAATGTCGTTTGTCGAAAGATACAAAAACCTGTACTTTTGCGACTGCGCCTAGCTGCGAGCGAGAAGCCTGTTCTAAACGCCCCTGCATTTGCGTGGATCGCAAAGCAAAAAGAGGGGGCGAGAACATGGAGCAGACGGCACGGCGCCAAGAGCAGCTGCCGGGCGCATTTAACTGCGCCACCACCAACAGCCAGCACGGCCGCGTCCGCTGGTATCTGGTCCACACCCCCCATGGAAAAGAGCGCGAGACCTGCGAAAAGGTCCGCCGAATTATCCCGCACGAGCTGATGCAGAACGCTTTTGTGATGCAAAAGGAGTTCTGGTTTAAGCGGGACGGTGCCTGGTCGCTCCAAACCAAACCCATGTACAAGGAATATTTCTTCGTCGCCACGCACGATGTCGCAGCGCTTGATAGGGCCCTGGCCCAGCTGAGCTTTGGCTGGCGCATCCCCGGGCGTAGGGGGGGGGCGAACGTCTCCCGGCATCGCCGGCAGTAGGGAGCGGGCGTACATGCCCATGCCGGACGATGCGCAGGATTGGTACCGCAGCGTGTTGGATGACGACGGTGTGGTGCGCAACAGCGTGGCGCGCATAGAAGACGGCGTGTTGCACATAGAGCAGGGTCCCTTGGTGGGGCAAGAGGCCCGTGTAAAGAAGATCGATCGTCATAAGCGCTGGTGCCTGGTGGACGTGGGCGATGGTGGCTCCACATTTAGGGAGCTGCTACCGCTTGACGTGCCCAGCAAAACGTAAGGGAGACGTTGCACCGGCAAATTACTTGGTTTTTGGATTCATAGATGGGGGGGGTTCCTGGGGACAGGAACGTAAGTTTTATTGTGGCTGCTAAAGAAGTAACAGAGAGTTGTACATCAACGGTTGGTGCGCTGGCTTTCAATCAGATAAAGCCGAGCGGTACGCTTGGGTATCGCATCGTCAAGAGGCTGTTTGACCTTGTGTTTAGTCTTATGGCGATCGCTATTTTATTCATTCCAGTGGGTCTTGTGTGCGTCCTGATTTGTCTAGAGTCTCCGGGTAGTCCCTTGTACACCCAGGAGCGAATTGGCAAAAATGGCAAGGTCATTAAGATCTTTAAGCTGCGCAGCATGGTTGCCGATGCTGGCAATGTTCAGAAGTATTTAAATTTTGAGCAGCTGCATCAGTGGGAAATTGAGCGCAAGGTCGATAACGATCCGCGCATCACTAAGGTCGGGCAGTTTATTCGTAAGTGCTCTATCGATGAGATGCCGCAGTTTCTTAATGTTTTAAATGGTGATTTATCCGTTATCGGTCCTCGTCCCATTACGCGTGATGAACTCGAAATGCATTTTTCTGATGAGGATAAGGTTGTATTTCTTTCGGTTCAACCTGGAATTACCGGGTTATGGCAGGCGACGGATCGCAACGATGCGTCATTTGAAAGCGGTCTGCGCCAAAAAATCGAATTGCATTACGTGCGGAACCGTTGTTTCCGAATGGATTGGAAGTGTTTTGCTGGCACTTTCGGCGCCATGTTTGGCAAGGAGAGGACGGGCCGATAGATGGAAATATCCGTCATCATTCCGACTCTTAATGCTGAGCATGAAATCGATGGGCTTTTAATTGCCCTCGAACACCAGTCTATTCAGCCGGTTGATATCCTTATCGTTGATTCCGCTTCGGGAGATAAAACTATAGAGCTGGTCCGGCAGCACAAAAGAGTCCGCCTTCTGAAGATTGATCGCCAGGATTTCAACCACGGCACCACAAGAGACATGGCACTAAGGGAGTCGAGGGGTGACTTTGTATGCTTCCTTACCCAAGATGCTGTGCCTGTTTCTGATGATTACCTGGAGCGGCTTGTTGCTCCCATGCTTGATGATTCCGATATCGCTCTCGTAAGCGGCAGGCAGCTGCCTAAGGCGGATGCCCGACGTTTTGAACAGCTGGTGCGTGGTTTCAACTATCCCGACCGGCCATCCGTTCGTTCCAAATGTGATCTCGAGAAACTCGGTATTAAGACTTTTTTTGCATCTGATGCCTGTTCCGCTTATCGACGAACTGCATATCTCAAATGCGGCGGATTCGAGCACGTTAACACCAACGAGGACATGCTCATGGCGGCAAGGTTTATCGCCTCAGGGTTGAAGGTGGCTTACGAGCCGCGTGCAGAGGTCTATCACTCGCATAACTTGACGCCATCCCAACAGTTTGCCCGCAACCGCGCTGTTGGCTTCTTTCTCGAAACGCATGCAGACGAACTCATGCATGCAAGTGAGATTGGTGAAGGAAGCCGGCTCGCCAAGATGGTTTCGTCGCAACTTCTACGAGAGGGAAATCTTGGCGAGTTCGTTGCTTTCGGAGTCGATTGCTGCGCCCGCCTTCTCGGAAATCGCGCTGGCCGCAGGGCAGCAAGAAATGAAAGGTTATAGCCAATGAAAGGCCTCATCCTCGCCGGCGGGTCCGGCACGCGCCTGTACCCGCTCACGCTCGTGACCTCCAAGCAGCTGCTGCCGGTCTACGACAAGCCCATGATCTACTACCCGCTTAGCACCCTCATGCTGGCGGGCATCCGGGACATCCTGGTCATCTCCACGCCGACCGACCTCCCCAATTTCGAGCGCCTGCTCGGGGATGGCTCGCGCTACGGCGTGAACCTGTCCTACGCCGAGCAGCCGAGCCCGGACGGCCTGGCGCAGGCCTTCACCGGCGGCGAGCCGTGCGCGCTGGTGCTCGGCGACAACATCTTCTACGGAAACGGCCTGTCGCGCCACCTGACGCGCGCCGTCCAGAACGCCGAGTCGGGCCGCGCCACGGTCTTCGGCTACCACGTGGACGACCCCGAGCGCTTCGGCGTCGTGGAGTTCGACCGCGAGGGGAGGGCCGTCTCCATCGAGGAGAAGCCTTCCGAACCCAAGAGCTCCTACGCCGTCACCGGCCTGTACTTCTACCCGGGCGACGTGGCCGCCAAGGCGCATGGGGTCAAGCCGTCGGCCCGCGGCGAGCTGGAGATCACCGACCTCAACCGGATGTACCTGGAGGAGGGGACGCTGTCCGTCGTCACCCTGGGCCGCGGATACGCGTGGCTGGACACCGGCACCATGGAGAGCCTGCACGAGGCCGCGGAGTTCGTCCGCGCCGTGGAGCACTCCCAGGACCTGCCCGTGTCCGTGCCCGAGGAGATCGCCTGGGAGAACGGCTGGATCACCACCGAGGGGCTCAAGCAGGCCGCCGAGGCCTAC
>URNQ01000134.1 GCA_900549245.1 uncultured Collinsella sp. | reverse complement strand
ACCTGGGCGTTGAGCTGTGAGAGACGCTCGACGGTCGCGGGGTCGGTGACGGCGCCAAACGTCCCCGGCTGGCGGCCCATGCCGCTCGGTGCATATTGGCCGGCTTCGATAATACGTGCAAGCTTTTCGACCTCGACGGGACGATCGCTGTATTTGCGGCAGCTGCGGCGGTGAATGAGTGCTTCGATAGTCTCCATGGTGTCTCCTTGCGGTGGCGTTGCAGATGCCCCGTTCATACCCGTCGGGCTCAAACGGTAGACGGTCAATTGCCCGGCCAAAAGGATAGATTCCAATTGGAAAAGTAGGTTTGCATAAAAGTACCTTCAGAATGTGACAAACAAATGGGACGGTTAAACGTTTTATCCCGTCTACCCTGCGGTTTTTTACCACTTGCCTAAATGACGAACGCATAACCTCTGATAAAGGTTTTACTAAAGGGGTACCAACGTTTATCAATGCGCTGTGGTGGCGCTGGGCCAGGAGGTAATTATCATGTTCCAGGCTGGAGATGTCGTCGAGACTGACTTCGAAGGATTTCTGAAGCTGCTGCGTTCCAAGACGCGCGCTTTTGTGACGATCGACAACCACGAGTACTACATCACGCATACCGATGGGTACTGGCGTGTTCAGGATTGCGAGGCCCTCAACGATAAGGGCCACTTTACCGACTGCTCCGAGCTGGTCAATACGGTCTGCGAGGTTGTTGAGCTGCCTTGGATTTGCGGCAAGAGCCTGCATGACAGCTTTGCGGGCGCTACGGTCTACGAGGCCGTCGCTGCCTGACAGGTAATAAAACCCGATTTTCACGTGACCGCTGGCGTCGCCCCCGCGCCGGCGGTCTTTTTCTGTCGATAGGCCATAAAAGTGCAAGCATTTGCGGAGAGCCTGTTGACGATAGTCAAAACTCGGACTAATCTAGAGATACAAAATTGGTCAAAAATCGGACAATCGAATGGTGGGATAGATGAATAGTGCGGTTACGCTGGTCGACTTCGACCGGTTGCTCAATGGACTCGACCATATCTATTCGGAGTTCTCGCGCGCCTGCGGCCTTTCGGACTGCGCTTACTGGATGCTCGTCGATACCAGCACGGCGGGCGGCAGTATTGCCGTAAGCCGTCTGACAAGCGAATGGTTCTACAGCAAGCAGACCATCAACTCGGCAATTAAAACCTTGACGGCGCGGGGCTTCGCAACGTTGGAGTTTGCCGAAGGCAGTCGTAAGAACAAGGTTGTGAGCCTGACCGAAGAGGGCAGGCGATTTGCCGAGCGTTATGCGCTGCCGGCACTCAAGGCCGAGCAGCGAGCCTTTGGCGCGCTTGAGCCGTGTGAGCAGCGCGAGATTATGCGCTTGATCGGAAAATTCTCTCAGGTGCTCGGTGAGGAGTGCGAGGCATTTAAGCAGCATATCGCTGCCGAGAGCCAAGCCGAGAATCAAGGTGAGGGGGAGTCGTGCGACTGTTAATGAGGTTTCTGAAGCCCTATCGAGGGCTTATCGCAGTGACGCTGCTGGTGCTGCTGGTTGATAACGTCGGCACGCTGTTGGTTCCCACGATGCTGGCGAACATGGTCAACACCGGTATCACCACGGGTGATGTCGACTACATTTTGCGCAATGGCCTCTACATGCTTATCGCGACCGGCATGGCCAGCGGCGGCGCGGTGCTGGGCTGCTATCTTTCGGCGCGCTTGGCCGCCAACGTGGCCTGCGATATCCGCAATGCCGTGTACGACAAGTCGCTCGAGCTCGCGGCCAGCGACTTTGAGCGCTTTGGCACCGGATCGATGATCACGCGCTCGCTCAACGACATCAATGTGATTCAGCAGGCCATCCTGCAGACGATCCAGCTGGTGCTGCCGGTGCCGTTCTTGGCCGTCGCGGGCATCATTTTTGCGTGGCTCATCGATCCCGCCATGGGTACGCTGCTGGGCGTGGTGGTTGCTATTGTGCTGGTGGCGGCGGTCTTTACGGTTGCCAACGCGGCGCCGATTTTTATGCGCCTACAGGGCTTTATCGACCGCATGAACGTGGTGCTGCGCGAGAATATTGTGGGCGTGCGCGTCATCCGTGCGTTTAACAAGGAGCGCCACGAGGAACGGCGTCTGGACGAGGTGTTTAGCGACTACGCCGCCAACGCCATCAAAGTCAACCACCTGTTTGTGGGCCTCGACAGTTCAAGCTTCTTTTTGATGAACATCGCCGAGGTGGCGGTGTTGTGGGTGGGCGGCAACCGCGTAGGCGCCCACGCCATGCAGATTGCGAGTATCTCGGCGGTGCTGGAGTATGCAATTCTGATCCTGTTCTTTGTGATGATGGCGCAGATGGTGGTGCTGACGCTTCCGCGTGCTGCCGCGTGCCTGAACCGTGCGCAGCAGGTGTTGGAGATTGAGCCGAGCATCGTCGATGGCGAGCGCACGCTGGATGACGGGGCGCGCGAGCCCCAAGACGAAGCCGATGCGGTGGCCGTGTTCGACCACATGTCGTTTCGCTTTGACGATGCCGACGAGGACACCCTGTGCGACCTGAGCTTTGCCTGTCGTCGCGGTCAGACGACCGCGATTGTGGGCTCGACGGGCTCGGGCAAGTCGACGGTGGCAAAGCTTCTGCTGCGTTTTCACGATGCCACCAAGGGTGCCATTCGCCTGGACGGCGTCGACCTGCGCGAGCTTTCGCAAGACGAGATTCGCGGGCGCATTGCCTACGTCCCGCAGAAGGCATGGCTGTTCTCGGGCACGGTGGCGAGCAACCTTCGCTTTGGTAACGAAGGCGCGACCGAGGGCGACATGCTTCACGCGCTTGAGGTTGCCCAGAGCACCTTTGTACTCGACCAACCGCAGGGGCTCGATACCCCGGTGGCGCAGGGCGGTACGAACTTTTCGGGCGGCCAGCGCCAGCGTTTGGCAATCGCCCGTGCGCTCATGAAGCATGCCGATCTATATATCTTCGATGACAGTTTTTCGGCCCTGGACTTTAAGACCGATGCCGCCCTGCGTCATGCGTTGCAAGACGAGACGCGTGACGCTGCGGTGCTCATCATCGCGCAGCGCATCTCGACGATCTTGCACGCCGACCAGATCGTCGTGCTCAAGGATGGCGAGGTTGTGGGCTTGGGCACGCATAGCGAGCTTATGGAAACCTGCGAGGTGTACCGCGCCATCGCGGAATCGCAGATGAAGGGAGGTGAGTAGCATGACCGAGGAGCTCAAGAAGCAGGGCGGCGTTGATGACGCCGCTGCCGCTGGACTGGTCGAGGAAACGGCTGCCGTGGCACCCGAGCTGGATGCCGCCGCCAAGGCTGCAGCCGAGCGCGAGGCTCGCCGCCAAGCGCTCTACGAGGAAAACGAACGTGCCGAGGACGAGCGCGCCCGCGCCGAGGCAGAGCGTATGCGCGACGTGGACGATGAAGACGAGGACGAGACGCCTCGAGATACCTGGGCGACGGTGCGCCGCCTGTGGAGCGAGGCTGCCGGCGACCATTGGCGCTTCTATATCGTGTTCGCGAGCATTGTGTTCTATGCCATCTTTAACACTGCTGCGCCGGCATATAGCGCCCGCGTGATCGATGAGCTGTGGAGCCACATTCAGGTGGCGTTTGCCAACGACACCACCTTCAACATCACCTGGGAGAACTGCGGCAGGACCATCTTCATCTACTTTATGATCTGGACGGCCGCTGCCTCGTTCTACGCGCTCCAGAGCTTTTTGATGTCGAGCGTTGCCGAACGCCTCAACCTGTGCCTACGCAACCGCATCGCACAAAAGCTCAACCGTCTGCCGCTTGCCTTTTTTGACGCGCATCGTCCCGGTGAGGTCGTCAGCCGTGCGACCAACGACTTGGACAAGATGTCCGAGAGCATGCAGCGCGGCTTGCTGCAGCTTCTGGTGTCGATCGGTACCGTGGTGGGCGCCGTGAGCGTGATGTTCGTGTTTAGCGTGCCGCTCACGCTCGTCTTTTTGTTCTTTACGGCGTTGTCGCTGCTGGTGACCAAGGTGGTCTCGCGCCGCACGCATGACGTAACCGGTGAGCGCCAAGAGTGGGTGTCCAAGATTACGAGTGCGGTCGAGGAAGGCTACTCGGGCCGTCTGGTGATTCGCGCGTTTAACCGCGAGCGCCAAAGTTCTGCCGAGGTGCACCAGGCCTCGGGCGAGCTGGCACGCGTGAGTGCCAAGGCCGACTTTATGATTAACGCCGTCGGCCCCGCGGTGCGCTTTATCGGCCGCCTGGCACAGATCGTGATCGCACTCGTGGGCTGCAGCATGCTGGTCGCCGGCCACATGACCGTCGGCGTGTTCCAGGCGTTCTTCCAGTTTATCTACGAGGCGTCCGAACCCATGACGCAGCTGTCGTTTACCTTTAACTCGCTGCAGAGCGCGCTGGCGAGTGCGGAGCGCGTGTTCGACCTGCTCGATGAGCCCGAGATGGAGGCCGATCCGCTGCCGGACGAGGCCGCCAAGCTGCCGGGTCGCGTTGAGGGTCGCGTCTCCTTTGAGCACGTGCGCTTTGGTTATTCGCCCGACAAGCCGCTGATGCGCGACGTGTCGTTTACCGCCGAGCCGGGCCAGAAGATTGCCGTGGTGGGAACCACGGGCGCAGGCAAGACGACGCTCATCAACCTGCTCATGCGCTTCTACGAGATTGACGGCGGGCGTATTACGCTCGACGGCGTGGATACGAGCCGCATGGATCGCGGCGAGCTACGTCAGCAGTTTGGCATGGTGCTGCAGGACGCCTGGCTATTCGATGGCACGATTGCCGAAAACATCGCCTACGGCTGCCCCGAGGCAACGCGCGACGAAATTGTGGCCGCCGCTCGTGCCGCGCAGGTCGACTTCTTCGTGCGCACCATGCCGCAGGGCTACGACACGCGCGTGGCCAACGATGCCGAAAGCATCAGCCAGGGCCAGCGTCAGCTGCTGACCATCGCACGCGTGCTGCTCAACAACCCGGCGATTCTCATCCTGGACGAGGCGACCTCAAGCGTGGACACGCGTACCGAGCTTGCCATCGGCCGTGCCATGGACGCGCTTATGCGCGGGCGCACGAGCTTTGTGATCGCGCACCGTTTGTCGACGATCGTCGATGCCGACCTGATCTTGGTCATGGACCACGGCAATATCATCGAGCAGGGTACGCATAAGGAGCTGCTGGCTGCCGAGGGTGCCTACGCCGACCTCTATCTGAGTCAGTTCGCATAATGTGACAAAGGGACAGTCCCGCATGTCACATCAAAAGGAATGGCGCGCCGGGGATTGTGAACTGCCTCCCATTTCTTGGACATGAGAAATGGGAGGCTTTTTATGCGTGTCG
>URNQ01000133.1 GCA_900549245.1 uncultured Collinsella sp. | reverse complement strand
GCGCATGGACAGGCTCGCAGGGCAGGAGCGCCCGAGCACGTCTCGTAGACCCCGCTCTTCATACAGCCGTGGCATAAAGGCAACCGGTGCGCCTTTACAATAGATGCCAACAGAGCATCTGCCATAAAGGAGCCCCATGGACACCGCAACCCGCGACCTCAACATAGCAACTTGGTTGGGCAATGCGCCGCAGCCGGTACGTGACACTACGAACCAGCTGCTCGAGCGTATCGCCCTTTTGCGTGGCGAGCAGACCATCTACCCGGCACAAGACGACATCCTCAATGCCCTCGCCTACACGCCGGCCGACCAGGTCAAGGTTGTCATCTTGGGTCAAGACCCCTATCACGGACCCAACCAGGCAATGGGGCTGTCGTTCTCGGTCCCCGCGACGCAAACCAAGTTGCCGCCGAGCCTGCGCAACATTTACAAGGAACTCAAAGCCGATCTGGGTTGTCCCATTCCCGCCACAGGAGACCTAACCCCATGGGCACAACAGGGCGTCCTGCTCCTCAACACTACGCTCACCGTGCGCGAGCATGCCGCCAACTCGCACGCCAAACTGGGCTGGAGCACGCTCACCGACTACGTTATCGAACGCTGCTGTCAGCTGCCCCAGCCGATAGTCTTTTTGGCATGGGGCCGCTTTGCCCAGCAGATGGTCGAAGGTAAGCTCGTCGCAACTGGTGCGGGCAAGGCAACCGACAAGTTCTGCCTGGCCTCCACACACCCCTCGCCGCTTTCGGCCAACCGTGCCACGGCAGAACTCCCCGCTTTTATGGGGTCGCGCCCCTTCTCCGCTGCCAATCGACTACTCGAACAGCACAGCTCGACCCCCGTCAACTGGACCTGCCTCGGCTAAAAATCGATACATCAAAAACGCGCCCGACAGCTTTCCATCGGGCGCGTTTCCTATTCGGGCCAAATAAATTGTGTGCGGCCGGCCTCGCCGCCATCGATCAGCAGACTCTGTCCGGTCATAAACCGGTTGGTCACGCCCACAAAGTAGATCCACTCGGCGATCTCTTGGGCGGTAGCCCAGCGTTTAAGCGGCGTGAGCTCCATAATCTGGTTCCACAGGTGCTCGTCTTCCATCACGCAACGGTTGAGCGGCGTGATAACGCCGCCCGGGTCCACACTGTTGGCGATGGCCTGCGGCGCCAGACGGTTTGCAAGGTTCTTGGTGTAGGCGATAACGCCGCCCTTGCTGGCGGCATAGGCGGGAAACTCCGATCCCGTATGTCCGCTCGCGGACCCCACATTGACCACGGATTTGATAGCCGGCGCCGGCTTGGCAGCAAGCCCCTCCCCCACAAAGGCGTAACGCTCGGTCACGTTGATGGTGCCACACAGGTTGGCGGCGATATCGTCGGCCGAATCCTGCGTACCGGCAACGTTCACGATCACTTGGGGTTCAAGGTCGCCTGGAAACGAGCCCGGCTCGCGGACATCAACAATCAGATGGCGGTAGCGCTCGTGTTCGATCGCCGCCGGCAGCAGATCAAAGCCCACGACCTCGTGGCCCTCGTCCAAAAAGCGCTGCACGCATGCGGCTCCGATACCGCCCGAAGCACCCGTGATCAAAACCCGCATACTTGCTCCTTAGGCGGTTGCGTGGCGCTCGAGGTACTCGGAGCCCACATTCTCGCGCTCCCAGCCGCGCACGACCTTGTAGCCCACGGGGCTTAGGAAGACCTCGCACAGCAGCTCGGCAACAGCGCCGGTCAGCGAGCACATAAGGACCTGCACCCAGGTCCAACCAAAGAACGTGTGGCTCACCACGATGGCAAAGACCAGGTTGTCGATAAACTGGCCAACACCCGTGGACACATAGGAGCGGAAGGCGAAGCTCGCAAAGTTATTCTTTTTGAGCATGCGGCCGAGCGACTGGTTGAGCGTAGAGTTAACTACGGCAGAAACGAGCATTGCCAGCGAAGAGCCCAGCACCACGTACCAGGTGCCGCCGATGGTGGCGTTAAGGGCGGTGTTGACCTCGATCATGCCCGTGTCGTAGTAAGCGCCCCACATGCCGGGCGTGAGCGAGCATGCCCAAAAGCACAGGCTCACGGCAAGGTTGACCAGCAGCGCGAGGATAGAGATTTTGATGGATGCCTTGGCACCAAAGCGCTTGCAGATCATGTCCTGGCACAAAAACGAAACCCAGCTCACCACAAAGCCGCAATCGAGTGCCAGATACGGCAGGCTGATAAGCTCTTTGTTGGCCAGCAGGTTCATCATGATGACGCTCACGAAAAACAGCGAAACCGTTGCCGCGGGAATGCTCCGCAACAGGACCTTGTAGTCCTCCATGACCTTCTTGATCATTATGTACTCCTTTGGTTTTAGGTTTAACGAGCAGGATATCGGACCCGAACTGCTCGGACGCCCCGGTCTTGAGACGACGGTGGGTATAATAGCCGCACACACGGCATAAGGCAAGCAAACGGCGCGGCAGCCCCGCAGGGCCACCGCGCCGATGCGTTAAAAGGCCACGTTGCCAAACTCCGACAGGATAAGGTCGGGGTTGTGGTCAGTTGCCCAATCCACGTTCCACGGGCTCGTGAACAGCAGCAGCTTACCGCCGCGCATGTCCTCGACGCGCAGCGTGTCGCGCGTGAGCGAAAGGGCCGGGATATCGATGGTATCGGGGTCGTTCTGGATCCAGCGGATGTCCGTATAGGGCAGTGGCTGGCGACGAACCTCAACACGGTACTCGGCCTTGAGGCGGCGCTCGAGTACCTCAAACTGCAGCACGCCGACCACGCCCACGATGACGCTCTCCATACCGGCGCCCAGCTCGCGGAAGATCTGGATGGCGCCCTCCTGGGCAAGCTCCTCCATGCCTTTGACAAACTGCTTGCGCTTGAGCGTATCGACCTGCGTAATACGGGCGAACATCTCGGGGGCAAATGTCGGGATCTGCGGATACTGCACATGGCGCTTGCCAGAGCACACGGTGTCACCGATGCTAAAGATACCCGGATCGAACAGGCCCACGATATCGCCCGCGTACGCCTCGTCCACGATGGCGCGGTCATCGGCCATCATCGAGGTACCCGTAGCGAGCTTAAGCTTGCGGTTGCCCTGCACGTGGAAGGCATCCATGCCGCGCTCGAACTTGCCCGAGCAAATGCGCACAAAGGCGATGCGGTCGCGGTGGTTCTTGTCCATGTTGGCCTGGATCTTAAACACAAAGCCGCTAAAGTCGTCGCGGCAGGGATCGACCGGTTCGCTGGTGAGCGTATCGGTATAGGCGCGCGGCGTCGGGGCCAGACGCAGGAACTCCTTCAGGAAAGGCTCCACGCCAAAGTTGGTAAGCGCCGAGCCAAAGAACGCCGGGCTCAGCTTGCCGCAGGCCACGGCATCCAAATCGAGCTCGTCGCCGGCACCATCGAGCAGCTCGATATCGTCCATCAGGTTCTTATGGTTTTCTTCGCCGATGAGCTCGTCCATGGAAGGATCGCCCAGTTCGGCCTCGACCTCGGCGACCTTCTTGGTGGCGTTGGCGTGGCCGTCGCCCTCAAAGGCAATGACGTGACGAGTCTGACGATCGAACACGCCGCGGAAGTTGCGGCCGCTGCCGATCGGCCAGTTCATGGGATACGTATTGATGCCCAGGACATTCTCGATCTCTTCCATGAGCTCAAACGGATCGCGAGCCTCGTGGTCGAGCTTGTTCACAAAGGTGAAGATGGGGATGTGACGCAGTGTGCAGACCTTAAAGAGCTTTTTGGTCTGGGCCTCGACGCCCTTGGCGCCGTCGATGACCATGACCGCAGCGTCGGCGGCCATAAGGGTACGGTAGGTATCCTCCGAGAAGTCCTGGTGGCCGGGGGTATCGAGAATGTTGACACAGGCGCCGTTATAGGTGAACTGCAGCACCGAGGAGGTGACGGAGATGCCGCGCTCCTTCTCGATGTCCATCCAGTCCGAGACAGCATGCTTGGCCGAGCTCTTGCCCTTGACCGAGCCGGCAGTCTGGATGCTGCCGGTATAGAGCAGCAGCTTCTCGGTAAGCGTGGTCTTACCGGCGTCCGGGTGGCTGATGATCGCGAATGTGCGGCGCGACGAGATTTCATCCGACAGGCTTGCCATGCGGATCCTTTCTTGCGTTCTATATGCATTACGTCGATGTAACTGCCCTATTGTAGCCGTGAAACCTCGCCATAGGGCACCTATCAGGACAAATTCATCAGTTGGGGCCTAGGTAGCAGTCGATGGCGGCACTCCGCAGCAGTTTGTCTCGATCTGTAACATCTAGACGGTTTTTGAACCTCTACCTGTTACAGATTTAGACAAACAGGTGGGCGTCCCAGAAAGATCTCGATCTGTAACATCTAACCACTCAAAACGGGTCCATCTGTTACAGATTGAGATATAAGGATAGACGGGTGGCCAATGTCTCGATCTTTAACATCTAGCAGCCAAAATCTTCTCCAGTTGTTACAGATTGAGACAACCAGGTGGGGCCCGCCAGCAAAATCTCAATCTGTAACAGCTAGCCGTCCAAATCGGTTCCAGATGTTACAGATTGAGATGAACGAACGAGCGGACAATCCGTATTTGCCTCTTGCATAACTGTGCATAGTGTATATATACTGTGCTTACCGGTTATATACACGTGTAGCCCAACAGCTAAGGAGCCGCTGTGGACATCATCCTATCCAATTCGAGCGACAAGCCCATCTACGAGCAGATAACCTCGCAAGTCAAAGCTCAGATCTTATCGGGCACGCTCGCCGCGGGAGCAAAACTCCCCAGCATCCGTGCACTCGCGAGCGATCTTGGCGTGAGCGTCATCACCACCAAGCGCGCCTACGCCGACCTGGAGCAGCTCGGGTTTATCTGCACCGTGCAGGGCAAGGGCTGTTTTGTCGCCGAGGGCAACCAGGAGCTCTTGCGTGAAAACCAGCTCTGCCATACCGAAGAGCTGCTTGCGAAAGCGGCAAGCCAAGCCGAAGCCTTGGGCGTCACGCGCGACAAGCTGCACGAAATGCTCGACCTGGTAGCCCCCGATACCATGCAGTAGCCATCTGCAAGAAAGGCTATACCATGCAAAACTTGCTTGAACTCAAAGGCATCTCACGCACTGTAAGCGACCGCTTTTCACTGCGCGACGTCACGCTTGCCGTGGAGCCTGGCCAGATCGTCGGCTTTGTTGGTGCCAACGGTGCTGGCAAAACAACGACGATTCGAGCTGCTCTCGGGCTTATAAAGCTCGATGCCGGCGAGGTGCGCCTGTTTGGGCAGCGCTGTGGCGCCGATGCGCCCGATGAGACACAGCGTTGTCTACGTGCCCGTGTCGGCCTCGTGCTGGACACGTGCCCCTTCCCTTCCACGCTCAAGGTGACCGAAGTTGAGGCACTCGTAAGCCCGGCGTACCCCACCTGGAGCCA
>URNQ01000132.1 GCA_900549245.1 uncultured Collinsella sp. | reverse complement strand
TCAGCCGGGTCGGAGATAACGGTAACGCTCACGGCGTTCTTGGCGGCAGAGCGCAGCATGGAGGGACCGCCGATGTCGATGTGCTCGATGGCATCCGCAAAGGTGACCTCGGGGTTGGCAACGGTCTTCTCGAACTCGTACAGGTTGACGACGACCAGGTCGATCAGCTTAATGCCGTGCTGAGCGGCCTCCTGCATGTGCTGCTCGGAATCGCGGCGGGCCAGCAGCGCACCGTGAACCTTGGGGTGCAGGGTCTTAACGCGGCCGTCCATCATCTCGGGATAGCCCGTGAACTCCTCGATGGGGGTTACGGGAACGCCCGCGTCCTCGATGGCACGGGCCGTACCGCCCGTAGAGATGATCTCGACGCCAAAGTCATCGACCAGCGTCCGTGCGAAATCGACGACACCCGTTTTATCGGTAACCGAGATCAACGCGCGTGCGATCTTCACATCAGATCCCATGCAGTCCTCCTGTCTGGTACGCCGCCGTGCTCTGTGAGTCGGTGATACGTCGATCTGCAGCGCTCGCGCAGCGGCATTGAAAATACTGATTCAATGTAGCGCATCAAGCGCATCGATGCACCCCGCAACGGGCGCATGTGCAGAAAAAGTTTGCGAGCAGAGGGGATGGGCACGGCACTGGGCACGGTGAGTTCATGGAACACAGGGGCACCATAATTAGATGCCAATGGCGTGGTAGAACTGTGCTCGATATGCATCCGCAAAAGAAAGAGGCACCATGGTCTCGCGGGTTCTCTACCGACCGTTTGATACCGAAGACTTCGACGCCATCGCGCTGATTCTGCAGCAGCTTTGGCATAACAATTCGGATAACGATGAGTACAACCGCCTTGAGGCCGCGTGCGACCTCGCCTACTGCCTTTCGTCCTCGACGTTTTCGCAGGTTGCGGTGATTGACGGCGAGGCGCGTGGCATTGCGCTCGCGCGCGCGGGACAGAGTTCCGGCGCCACCGTCAAGGAACATTGGATGGACACCGAACGCGCTCTGCTATCGCAAATGCGCGAGCTGGAGCCCGATGCCTGCGCCGAGTATCTCTCGTTTGTGCGCGCAACCATCCGAACCAACAACCGCCTGCTCGAGAGCAGCCCGTTGCCCCACGACAACGAGGTCACGCTGCTTGCCGTGGATCGCGACGTCCATGGCCTGGGTGTAGGCTCAGTGTTGCTCGATGCCGCGGTCTCGTACCTGTCCTCGCGCGGGGCGACAAGGGCGCACCTGTACACCGACTCCAACTGCTCGTGGAAGTTCTACGAGCTGCACGGCTTTAAGCGCACGGCCACGCACCGCGCCAACCGCGAAGAGCGCCGTCACGACATGCCGCGTGAAAGCTTTCTCTACGAACTCGACCTAACAGCCTAGCCCAAGCAGCCACACCTAGTCATTTAAGTCTGTCCCCAATGACTGATCCCCAACAACTAGTCATTTAAGTCTGTCCCCAATGAGTGTCCCCAATGAGTAGCCTTGGTGGTCTGCAAATAGCTGTGGTCAAAAAACATCAAATATGAGTACTGTTACCTTTTTAGTAGCAGCGATTCGGGGCATTTTTGATGCTTATAGGCATGACGACCAGCTGCACGAGCTGACGTAGCTCCTCAAATGTTCAATAAAATGGGCCCCTAACGAGAAGTGCTCTCATTAGGAACCCATTATTATGTGCAAACATATGTGACCAACGCAGCAACAGTACTCATATTTGGCATTTTTTGTCCACTGCCCCTTGCGCGAAGGTCCGCAGCGGAAAGTTTGGCCCGTTTCGATGCACAAAAATGGGATGAATCTTCCCTGGCAACCGCCCAGAAAGATCCACCCCAAAGCAAGCGCTCGCTAGAACGTTCCACCGCCGCCTCCGCCGACGCCGCCACCGCCGCCACCGGAAAAGCCGCCGCCGCTGCCGCCGCTCGAGCTATCGGAACTCGAAGCCAGCTCGCGGATGGTCTCGTGATACACATCGTTGAACGAATCGAGCGGAGACTCGTTGCCGTAGTGATGGTAATACCACCAGTAGCAGGGGTAGTTGTCGTAGAAATCGTCACTGTTGCGCAGGTCCGCAGGCACGGCTTCGGCCAGCTGTCGCAGCACTTCTTTCGAAACGCCCAGGGCAACGCCCATCACCAGCAGCTTGTTCCACAAGATCAGGTCGCTGGGAACGGCCTCCTTCAGACGCGTAAAGTCCTCGAGCCAATGCTTGAGCGCCTTGCAGCGAGCCGCCACCTCGGCGCCCTCCGGCGTGTAGCGACGGAAGGTGCAGCTCAGGACAAAGCCCACGATCGTGACGGGGATCGAGATCATAGCGGCGCCGACATTGGCATCCGCAAAGTCGGTATAGATCAGAGAGCCCAGAATGCCAAAGACGATGATGATGCCGAGAACCAAGCCGGCAACCAGGGCGATGGTGCCGTCCGAGGCGATTAGCTCGCGCGCCTCCAGCTTGCCCTTAACCGTGCTCTGATAGTCCTCGAGCTTGTCACCAACAGATGCAGTACGCTCGCTGGCATACTCCTCCAGCTCGCTAAACGTGCGCGAACGGACGCCGTCTTTATCGGGCTTAACGCCAGCGAAGAAGACCTTGAGCACATCGCGGTCGATGCCGTCCTTCTTGGCAGCCTTCCAGGCCTCGTCGGTCACTGTGATGCGATACGTCTGCTCCTCTTTTTCGCGACGGAGCAGACCCTTCTTCTTGGTCTCGGTCGCTTCTTCCAGCTTGATCACACGGTCGTCGGTGAGCTTCATAAGCGTGGCGATATATGCCTGATCGGGCACGTCGTTCCAGCTCATGAGAGCTGCAAGCACCGCGGGATGGTCGGCCGAGGGCACATCGCGGAAGTACTCGTCCTGGAAGAGCGGCTTGGGCTTGGGCCTGCGCAGCTTAAGCATCACGATCACACCGGTATAGGCAACCGCCACGACAACACACACCACGGCAATCGCGCCGGCAACCGCACGCGCGTGCTCACGGCGAGCGTTGGCCTCGTCGGCCCATTCCTTCTCTTCGCTCAGAATCGTCGACATGCGCTTTTCGCCCGAGACGGCAAGCTGCGGCACCCAGTCGCTGGGGAAGGCGATGCGTGCCTCGGCGAATTCGCCCTCATGCACGCAGGGAATGGTATAGGTGACCATGGGCTCGTCCGCATCGAGCGACACGTCGCCCGTCAGCGGGCCGTGGCCCCATGCGCGGAAGTTATCGCCCTTGACGGCAGCCGTCCCGGCAGCGGCATTTGCAAAGTAGACTTCCATCTCGACGTCATCGGAGTCCGCCGACCAGCCGTCGCCGACGAATTTCCAGTAAAGCTCGGCGGTATCGGCCCAGTTCATAACCGCACCGGTCATGGAATAACTCACGTAGTAGATTGCGCTGTCGCCGCTCTCGTGGGGGCTGAACACCTTAATCTTTACGCCGTCGTCGGACTGTTCCACCGTGTAAACGCCGTCGTCGCCTTTGTTTGCGCTGTCGACCTTGTTAAACGCAGTGTCGTCTTCCTCGACGCTCAGCACATTGACGACCACCGAGCCGCCTTGCTGGTTAGAGCCTGTATTGATATCCCAATACACGCCGTTGATGTCATCGTCGAAATCGAACTGGCGTCCCTCGACAACGGTCAGCGAGCCATCGGCCTCAACCGTGGCGCCGATGTAGGTTTGGCTCATGGAGTAGCCGTCGGCGTGCGCGACGGCAGGCAGCAGCAGCAACGCAAGCGCGACGAGCGCGCAGACGGAAGCGAATCGCGCAAACAGGCGGCGCTGCCGACAGGTCTTGGCAACGGGGGCGTTCATAGGCACATCCTTTGTCTGTGGTACCAGTAGCGTCATTGTCCCACGTTTGCGGGTTCATGTGACGAACATCTAGGTCAGCGGAGCGTCAAAACGGGACAAAAGTCACGCCCACGGGCAGTCGTTTTGGGGACGTTCTTAAACGACTAGTCGCTGGGGACACTCTTTGGCCAGGCACTGCCCCGGCAATAGATACCACTTCATAGCTCCATCACAGGTGTAGCGGCTTTGTGTGGGCGCGGCATGCGCTGATTGAGCCGCCAGTTGAGGGGCATAAAGCAGTTGAGCGAAAACGGTTTGCCCCTTTGCCGTCCGCTCGAGGATCATGTCCCCCTTTTCCGCGGAAACCCCGGCAGTTGCGAAGAGCTGCCGGGGTTTCTGTCGTTTGAGGGCTAGATTGATTGACGGCGATTAAGGCGCCGAGCCGGTGGTCCGGCACGCGCAACGCGCGGCCTCAGCAACTTGCAGGCCACGGCAGCGTCTCCCCCACCGCGCCCCGCGCTATACTCGTCCGCATGGACATCAACGCACGCAACATAGCAACACCCGCCGCCGACGCGCCAACGACGCCGGCCGCCCCCACCCCCGTCGTGGGGCGCTTTGCCCCGTCGCCCTCGGGCCGCATGCACCTGGGCAACGTGTTCAGCTGCCTGTGCGCATGGCTTTCGGCCCGCAGCCAGGGCGGCAGCATCGTGTTACGCATTGAGGACCTGGACGATCGCTGCAAGCGCCCCGAACTTGCCACTCAATTGATTGACGACCTGGCCTGGCTGGGGCTGGAGTGGGACGAAGGCCCCTACTACCAGCACGACCGCCTGGACTTGTACGAGGACGCCCTGCGCCAGTTGCAATACGCCGGCCTCACCTATCCCTGCTTTTGCACGCGCGCCGAGCTCCACGCCGCGAGCGCACCGCACGCGAGCGACGGCACGCCCATCTACCGTGGCGCCTGCCGAAGTCTTTCGGCCGAGGAGGTGGCCCGCCGCAGCGCCCTGCGCGCCCCGGCCACACGTCTGCGCGTGCCCACCGTCGACGACCTCGCAGACGACGTGATCGAATTTGTGGATCGCACGTACGGCGCCCAATGCGAAGCACTCGCCACCGAGTGCGGCGACTTTTTGGTGCGCCGCAGCGACGGCGTGTTTGCCTATCAGCTAGCCGTGGTGGTCGACGACGCTGCCATGGGCGTCACCGAGGTCGTGCGCGGATGCGACCTGCTGGGGTCCACACCGCGCCAGATCTATCTGCAGCACCTGTTGGGACTTCCCACACCGCACTACGCGCACATTCCGCTGCTCATGTCGCCGGACGGCCGCCGCCTTTCCAAGCGCGACCGCGACCTGGACCTGGGCGAGCTCCGCACCCGCTTTGGCGTGCCCGAAGCGCTGCTGGGCTGGCTCGCCGGACAAACAGGCATCGCGCCGGACACCACGCCGCGCTCTGCCGAGCAGCTGGTCGAGCATTTTAGCTGGGATGTTATCCGCGCGCACCGAGAGAACATCACTGTAACGGCCGAGTAGCCAAATACGCCCCACCCCTACGCAACATCCCAAGGCTGGAGTTCGTCGCCCAGGCGAACGATGCAGTCGTAGAGCACGGTATGGCGCTCGGTCGGGTTGGCATCTCGATGAAAATGCCCGTAGTACCAGCGCTTGTAGTCCAAGCGATCTTCCAGCTCATCGAAAAACGCCGTAAGCCGATCAACGGCGGGGCAATTCCAGCCGGGCCCCGGATAGAGCGTGGGCGA
>URNQ01000131.1 GCA_900549245.1 uncultured Collinsella sp. | reverse complement strand
CATGTGTGGCGGGGGGGCCCCGGGCAGGGGACCGGGGCGCACGGGAGGGAAAGCGAGGCTACTCGCCGAGCTTGGGATGCAGCAGCGACGGCGCAGCACCGAGCAGCATCTTGGTGTAGGGGTCCTGAGGGTGCTGGAAGACCTGCTTGGCCTCGCCCTGCTCGACGATCTTGCCGCCATTCATAACGATGATGTCGTCAGAGATATAGCGGACCGTCTGGATGTCATGGCTGATGAACACCATGGCCAGGCCGAGCTCCTTCTTAAGGTCGGTCAGCAGGTTCAGAATTTGCGCGCGAACCGAAACGTCCAGAGCCGAGGTGGGCTCGTCGGCGATGATGGCATCGGGGTTCAGCGACAGGGCACGGGCAATTGCGACGCGCTGGCGCTGGCCGCCCGAAAGCTGGCCGGGAAGAACCTCGGCGGCGGAGCTGGGCAGACCGGTGAGCTCCAAGAGCTCCTTGACGCGCTTCTCCTGCTCGGCCTCGGTACCCAGGTTGTGGACGCGCATGGGGTCGAGCAGTTGCTCGCGAACGACCATACGGGGGTTGAGTGCCGTGGCCGGGTTCTGGAACACGACCGAGATGACGCGACCCATGTGGCGACGGTCCTCGGCGGTACGTTTGGTAACGTCCTTGCCCTTAAAGTAGACCTTGCCGCTCGTGGGGGCCTGCAGGCCGCACATGACGTTGGCGGTGGTGGACTTACCGCAACCGGACTCGCCGACGATGCCGATCGTCTGACCGGGCATGAGCCTAATCGTTACACCCTGGACGGCGTGAACCAGGTTAGGGTGCAGAATCGAGCCGGTACGGGTCCTAAAGGTGACGTGGACGTCATCAAGGAAGATGATCGGCTCGACGCCGTTGACTGCGGTCTCGCTCATCTACATCACCTCCGCGTGAGGGGTCAAACCATTTGCCTTGAGCACCTCGTCGGGGAGCTCGGAATAGAAGTGCTCGGTGCCGGGCACGCGCTTGAAGACCGGACGGGTGTCCAGGCCAATACGCGGATGGCTCGAGCGGGGCGCGAAGCGATCGCCCTTGGGGAAATCGCGCGGGCTCGGAACGGCGCCGGGCACCTGGTGCAGGCGGCCCGAACCGCTCTCGATGGACAGAACGGAACCCAGAAGACCGCGGGTGTACTCGTGGATCGGGTTGGTGAGCAGCTCCTTGGTGGGCGCCTGCTCGATAACCTGACCGGCGTACATCACCGTGATGTTATGGGCGACCTCGGCGACCAGCGCCAGGTCATGCGAGACGAAGATCATGGCAAAGCCGAGCTTGGCCTGAAGATCGTTGAGCAGCTTAATGACCTGCTTCTGGACGGTAACGTCCAGAGCGGTCGTGGGCTCGTCGCAGATGACCAGCTTGGGGTCGCGGGTAAGGGCCATAGCGATCAGGACACGCTGCCGCTGGCCACCGGAAAGCTCATGCGGGTAGCTCTCGAGCGTACGCTTGGGGTCGAGGCCCACGAGCTCCAGGAGTTCCTCGGCGCTGCGGGTGCCGCCGCGCTTGGTGAGCTGCTTCATCTGGGCAGAGATGAGCATGGAGGGGTTGAGCGAGGACAGGGCGTCCTGATAGACCATGGCGATATCGGTACCGCGCAGGCCGAACCACTCCTTCTTGCTCATCTTGAGCAGGTCGCGGCCCTCCCAGAGGACCTCGCCGGAAAGGTGCTCATCGTCGTCGGTCAGGCCCATGATGGCCAGCGTGGTGATGGACTTACCGCAACCGGACTCGCCCACCAGGCCCATGGTCTGACCAGGACGGACGTCAAAGTTGACATGGTCGACGACGTTGATATCGCCGTGATGCTCAAACTGGATGCAGAAATCGCGGACCGAAAGGATCGGTTCGACAGACTCGTCGGGCACATGGCGATCGTCACGCTTGAGCTCGACATCGCGCAGGGCGCCAAGGCGAGCGGAGAGGGACTGGGCCTGCTCCTTGTAGGCGCGAACGGGGTCGGAGACCAGCAGGTCGGCCTCGCGACGCTTGGAGGAATCGGTCGGATCCAGGGCGGCGGAGGGAGCAGCGGCCATGGCGTCGGTAATGCCCTCGGAGAGGATGTTGAGCGCCAGGCAGGTGATCATGATGGCCAGGCCCGGGAACAGCGCCTGCCACCAACGGCCGGCGAGCACGCCGCCGCGGGCGTCGGCGAGGATGTTGCCCCAGGTAGCGGTGGGCTCCTGGATACCAGCGCCGATGAAGGTCAGCGAGGCCTCGAAGATGATGGCGTCGGCGACCAGGGTAACGGTGAAGACCATGATCGGGGCGATGCAGTTACGCAGAACATGCTTGATCAAAATCCACGGAGCCTTGGCGCCGGAAACGATGACCGCGCGGACATAGTCCTCGCCGTACTCGGACACGATGTTGGCGCGCACGATACGGGCAATCTGCGGAGTGTACATAAAGCCGATGGCGAAGATGATCGACGGCACGGAGTTGCCCAGGATGGAGACGAAGACGGCCGCGAGGGCGATGCCCGGGATGGACATGATGATGTCCAGGATACGCATGATCGTCTCGGAAACGGCCTTGCGCGAAACCGCCGCAAGGGCGCCCACGACCGAGCCGCAGACCAGAGCCATGGCAGTGGCGCCAAAGCCGATAATCAGCGAGTAACGACCACCGTAGAGCATGCGCGACAGAATGTCGCGACCCTTATCGTCGGTACCGAAGATAAATCCGTTGCCGGGAGCCTGGCGAGCCGTAAAAATCTCGACCGGGCTATAGGGGGCAAGAAGGGGCGCCAGAATCGCAGTCAGGGCGACCAGCACCAACACGACGGCGGCAATCTTAGAAGACAGCGTCATCTTCTTCCAGCCACCGAGCTTGAGCCCCTTGGAGGCAGCCTTCTCGAGCTGCTCGGTTTGCTTCTCTCGAATCTTTACCATAATCTACACCGTCCTGATGCGCGGGTTGATGAGCAGGTAGAGCATGTCAACCACGATGTTGATGATGATGAAGGCAAGAGCAACGACGATAACGACGCCCTGAACCAGGTTCGCCTCGTTGCCCTGAACGCCCTGCAGAATCGCGGTGCCCATGCCGGGGAGGTTGAAGATAACCTCGATGACGACGGCGCCGCCCATGAGGTAACCGATCTTAAGACCGAGGGTGGTGACCGGGGTGATCAGCGCATTGCGAAGAACGTTGATGCCGACGACGACCTTCTCGGGAACGCCGGCGCGGGGAGCCATACGGACATAATCCTTATCGAGCTCCTCGACCATGGCGGTACGCACGATACGAGTCATCTGGCCCGTCAGCGGAAATGCCAAGGCGATAGCGGGCATGATCATACGTCCCAGATAGCCAGCCGGATTCGTGGTGAAGTGAGGCAGAGCACCCGATGCCGGAAGCACCTTAAGGTAGGAAGAGAACAGCAGGATCAACAGAACGGCAAGCCAGAACGACGGGGTTGCCAAGCCGGCGATGGAAAAGACGCGGATCACTTGGTCCGGCCATTTGTCGCGATACAGTGCCGCGATGACGCCGAGTAAAAACGAAACGACCGCACCGATGGCAAGGCCGATGAAGGTCAGCTGCATCGTGACGGGCAGGGCCGTGGAGATGCGCTTGGCAACGGAGTTGCGAGCAGCACCATAGGTGCCCATGTCGCCATGGATCAAATCGCCCATATAGCGCACGTAGCGCACAGGCCAGGGGTCGTCCAGACCATACTTCTCATGGTACTCGGCAACCGCCTCGGGCGAGGCACCGTCACCCAACGCCGTGTAGGCGGGGTCGGTCTTGGAGAACGACATAAGGAAGAACACCAGGACGGTGACGCCCAATGCCATGATCGGCAGCGCCACAAGACGCCTTCCAATCAAACGTAGCAAGTTGTTCACGTTCTCTCCCCTTTCTTTTGTCGGTAGGACCAACTGGTATATGAGTACGGATACTCATTACAAGACCCGAGCGACATCGAGGTCGCCCGGGTCTTTGTTTCAACTATGAGGATACGGTCCCAACGACCGACATCCTGCATACAGACTCAAGCGAGTCTTACGCCTTGACGGTCGCAACGCCCCTGAAGGACATGCTCGTCGTGCCGATGCCCTTGAAGCCATCGAGGGCCTCGCCGTTGGGCGCAGTGGACGGATCGTCCCAGGAAGCGGAGACGGTCTTGACGTGGACAACGGGGTACAGAACGGCGTTGTCGGCAATGATGTCGAAGCACTCGTTCCACTTCTTCTGCTGCTCATCGCCCTCAGCGGCAAGAGCCTCGTCCATGAGACCGTGGAGCTTCTGCCACTCAGCGGACTCCTTCCACGGGCAACGGGTCTGCATCCAGACGTTGTCGCCGTACCACCAGTTGAGCAGCAGGTCGGGGTCGGCGCCGAAGCAGGAAGGATCGCCAGGGGCAAGGAGGATATCGTAGGCCTCGCCGCCGTCGATGGCAGCGTAGGTGGCCGGCGAGGTATCGGTCTGGATGGTCACATCGAAGCCGAGAGCGTCGAGGTCATTCTTGACCTGGGCGGCCATGCCCTTAATCTGCTCGTTGTCGGTGGTGCGCAGGGTGATGGCACCCGGGGTGATGCCAGACTCCTCGATGAGCTTCTTAGCCTTCTTGGCGTCGGTCTTGTACACCGTGGAAGCCTCATGATAGTTGGTGAAGCTCTTGGGCAGGTAGCAGCTGGCAGCGGTGGCAAGGCCGGCGAAGGTGTTGCTGACCATCTTCTCGGTGTCGAGTGCATACATGACAGCCTGACGGACCTTGACGTTGTTCCAAGGCTCCTTGGCGACGTTGAACATGATGAAGCGGGTGCCGAAACCCTGAACGTTATCGATCTTGCAGCCGGCGCTCTCGAGCTGGTCGACGGCGTCAGCGGTAACGAGCTCCATAACGAGCGTGGAGCCCTCCTGCTGAGCGGTAACGCGAGCGGTGGGGTCGGTCAGGATGCTGTACTGGATCTTCTTATCCTCGGCAGCATACTCACCGTTGTACTCGGGGTTGGGAACCAGGGTGATCTCGGTATCGGAGATAGAGTCGTACATCCAGGGGCCGGAGCCGATCGGCTGCTTGGCGCGATCCTCCTCGGTCTGGGTGGCCGGGGTAACGCGGACGATGGCCAGACGATCCTTGAGCAGGGAGAAGTTGGGGACCTTGGTCTTGACCGTCACGGTGCTGGCGTCCTTGGCCTCGATGGACTCGAAGGGCTGGAAGAACGGAGCATACGTAGCAGAAGCGGCGCAAGCGGTGTAGGAAGCGACGACATCGTCAGCGGTGACCTCGGTGCCATCGGAGAACTTGGCGCCCTTGCGGATGGTGACCTCGAAAGTGGTGTCGTCCACAGACTTGGGATCGTCGGTGGCGAGCTCGTTGAAGGTGCTGTAGTCGTGGTAATCGATGCCGTAGAGGCCCTCGACGACGTGCCAGTTAGCACCCAGGCCCACAGCGGAGCCGGTGCTGGCGGGATCGAAGCTGGACGGAGCGTAAGCGGAACCAGCGGTGATCACGCCGCCGCCACGGTTGGCGGAATCGGTGGAACCGGAAGCGGAACCCTCGTCGCTAGAGCTGCCACCGCAGCCGGTGAGACCAAGCCCTGCGACAGCAGCGACGCTGCCGGTGAGGCCGAGG
>URNQ01000130.1 GCA_900549245.1 uncultured Collinsella sp. | reverse complement strand
TTGGCCCTCCGGTTTCCTTCTGGGGGCGGTGGGCCCCCCAGCCGATCAGGAAGAAAATCGCCATGGGAAGAATGAGGGTGAGCAGGTAGTAGGTCATCAGACCCGAGTTCTTATCGGGAACGACCGACTCAAGCGAAGCACCGGACTCAAGCACGCGATCGGTAAAGCCCGCGTCATTCGGCACGCCGGTCGTCTTGTAGGCGATGTTCTCGTCCTCGCCCTTCTTGGTGTAATAAATCGTGTAATCGTCCGTGTTGTACTCGACCTTGTCGACACTCTTCTTATCGAGCGCTTTGACAAACGTCGAGTAATCGGTCTTCGTAATCTGCTGCGTGTGACCGATGTTGGGGAACAGAACGGTCGAGAGCACGAGGTAGACGACGAAGGCGATGAGCACGTAGAGGATCATATTCCGTCTACGTTTGTTGTCATCCATCTCCATCTGCTTGAACTCCATCTACTGGGGTTGATAATGCTATCTAGAATACCCAACCGGGACGGCGATAAACCGACGCCGGGCACGAAAGGATAGAGATGGCATCACTGGAAGTCGGCAAGGTTCAAATCTATACGGGCGACGGCAAGGGCAAGACCACGGCCGCGCTGGGGCTCGCTATGCGCGCCACGGGATTTGGACTCAACGTGCTTATGCTGCAGTTTGCAAAGAAGCTACACTGCGCCGAGCACGATGCCGCGCCGCGCCTGGGACTGCGTATCGTGCAGGCCGACCGTGACACGCCCGAGACGTGCGCCGCGCAGATCATGGAGCTGGCACGCGAACAAATCTCTCAGGTCGATGTGCTCATTCTGGACGAACTCGGCGAGGCGATGCGCCGCGGTTTTGTGACGCGCGAGGATGTCGAGGCGCTCATTGCGACAAAGCCTGCCACAACAGAGCTCGTACTCACCGGCCGCGGCCTGCTCCCCCTCGCCGATCTTGCGGATCTGGTCACCGAAATGCGCCCCGTCAAACACTACTTCGACGAAGGCCTCCTAGCCCGCCAAGGCATCGAATACTAGTCGTTTAAGAACGTCCCCAATGACTAGGCGGTGGCGCGGCCGAGCCAGTTGCCGCTGTGGTGGTAGATGGTGAACATCGTTGCCGTGATGAGCCAGGTTACGGGGTAGACCAGCAGCAGATGCTCGAGCGAGGGGTCGAGCGGCATAATCGCGAACACCCACGCTACGCGGAGCACGACCGTGCCGAAGATCGTGAGCATCATAGGCTGGAAGCTCACGCCAGCGCCGCGGATGGAGCCAGACGCGTTTTCGATAATCGAGAAGATCGCGTAGAACGGCGCGATGAAATGAAGAATCGTCGTGGTGTACGCCGAAATCGAAGCATCGTTGACAAACAGACGCGACAACGGGCCCGAGAACACCAGCAGCACGGCAGACAGACCACCAATGAGCATAAACGACAGCACGAGCGACGTATGGTAGCCCTTGCGCATGCGCTCGTAGTTGCGCGCGCCAAAGTTCTGCGCAGAGAACGTGGTGATCGACACGCCAAGCGCCTCGGTAACCATCCAGACAATGCCATCCAGGCGGCCCGAAAGACCCCACGCCGTGGTGACATCGGCACCAAACGAGTTGACCGACACCTGAATCAAAACGTTGGAAATCGAATACGCAGCAGACTGAAAGCCAAGCGGCAGACCACACGAGATCATGCTCTTACAAATGCCAGGATCAATGCCGAGCTTGGACAGCGAAAGTCGCCACGCACCCGGTGCGTGCATCATACGAATCACGATCATCGTGGCGTTGGAGCAAATGGTCAGCGCCACCGCGATGCCGCAGCCCAGAGCCTCCATATGAAGCACGGCAACGAAAATGACATCCAGCACCGCATTAACAAGGCAGCCGGAAGCGATGATCACAGCAGGCCCGCGCGTGTCGCCCACGGCGCGCAGCAGCGCCGTTCCCATATTGAGCAGCAGCGCCGCAACCATGGCGGCAAAATAGCAACGAGCATAGGCCACGCCCTCGGCCAATAGTTCATGCGGCGTGTTCATAAGCACCAGCATGGGCTCAACGAACACTATGCCAAGAATCGAGAAAACGATACCGCCCACCAGCGCGAGCGTCATGGCCGTATGGACCGAACGGCTCAGTCGCTCATCATCGTGCTGACCAAAATACTGACCGGTAATAACGGCACATCCAGCACCCACACCGACGCAAAAACCAATGCAGAGCTCTGTAAGAACCATCGTGGCCTGGATGCCGCCCAGCGCGAGCTTACCGCCAAACTGACCGACGATATAGGTACCGATAAGCGTGTATGCCTGCTGAAAAAACGAGCTAAAGAAGATGGGAACGCACAGCGAAAGCAGCTGCTGCCAAATGACACCCTGCGTTACATCGATAGCCGTAGATTTCTTAGCCACACGCCCTCCCCAAAAGCGCACGTCAACCGACAAAACAGCTGATAATAGTTACACTGATGACCAGCCTAGCACCAAGCGAAGATTATAGAATCACCCCCACTGGCACGACTCGGATATCACACTCGGCTAGTGATACAAACCCGGCTGATAGTGGTACTCGTTGCTCACGTGCGGACACAGCTGCCAAAAGGCGACGGCACTCGCCGCGGCCACGTTGAGCGAATCGACCCCGTGCGCCATCGGAATGCGCACGGCCCGATCACAGCCCGCGATGGTCTTGGCACCCAGGCCGGCACCCTCGGTGCCCATAAAGATTGCCAGGCGGTCAATCTCCTGCAGCGCGAAATCGTCCAACGACACCGAATCATCCGTCAGCGCCATGGCGGCACACGAAAAGCCGGCATCGTGCAGCGCCGCCAGCCCATCATAAGGCCATACGCGCGCCTCGCTGCCAATGCGCGTCCAGGGCACCTGAAACACCGTGCCCATGCTCACGCGGGCCGAGCGACGGTACAGCGGATCGCAGCACGTAGGGCTCACCAAAATGCCATCGACGTTCAGCGCAGCCGCCGAGCGGAAAATCGCGCCGACGTTGGTGTGGTCGACAATGCCCTCGAGCACGCACACGCGCACCGGGCGCTCCCCCGCCGCATCGACGACGCCACCCAAGAACTCGGCTACCGGAATCTGACGTGGACGACGGAATGCCGCGAGCGCACCGCGCGTCACATTGAAGCCCGTCAGCTGCTCCATAAGCTCCATGGAGGCAACGAACACAGGAACCGGACCCGCACCCTCGCGCACAATCAGGCGCTCAAACAGCGGCATCATCTGGTCGAGCCAGCGCTCGCCCAAAAGAAAGCTCACCGGCTCGTATCCGGCGCGAACCGCACGCTCGATGACCTTGGCACTCTCGGCGATAAAAATGCCCTTCTGCGGCTCCAGCACGCAGCGAAGCTCACGCTCGGTCAGTCGCACGTAGGCATCGAGCCGCTCGTCCTCGAGAGAATCGATTCGCAGCACCTCAACGGCATCAGTCATAGCAGCCAGCCCGCACCCTTCTTTACAGCACATCTATACCAAACGAGGCGACGCTAAGCGCCGCCCCATGCATTCAAACAACCCGATGATACCGTTCACGCCAGACGATTTACGCCTCAACGCGACGATACGTCACGAACTCATAATCGACACCCTCGTCTCCCTCGCCCGAAGCAATCGTGGCAACACCGTCACGCCGCGCAATCTCCCACGCGGGATCGGCATCCAAATCGGGAAAGTACGTATCCACGTCATGCACGCAATGGTTATGCGTAACCTCGGCCTCCACGCAATACGGCAAAAACTGTCGATATACCTCGCCGCCGCCAATCACCCACGCAACGGGCTCATCGGCTACCGCGGCGAGCGCTTCGTCGATGCTATGCACCACGTCGACGCCCATGGGAGCAAAGTCCCCATCGCGCGTGAGCACGATATTGCGTCGATTCTTAAGCGGGCGCCCACCGGGAAAACTCAGCAGCGTCTTGCGTCCCATAATGACCGGACAGCCTTTGGTGCACGCCACAAAATGGCGCATATCGGAGCGATTGGACACCACCATGTCGCCCTCGCAACCAATGCCCCAGTCATCACACACGGCGACAATGGCAGAAAGCTTACACGTCATGCGCGTCACCTACACCGCAATGGGGATGTTCTTGACCTGAGGGCCGTGCTCATAGCCCTCGACGATCAGATCATCGGTCGTAAACGCATAGAAGTCATGCACATCGGGGTTGAGCGTTACCTTGGGCGCAGCAAACTGCGGACGCTCAATAAGCTCGCGAACGATATCGACATGACGGTCGTAAATGTGGGCATCGGCAATCACATGCAGCAGCTCGCCGGGAATCATATCGACCGACTGCGCGACCATCATCAGCAAAATGGCGTACTGGCACACATTCCAGTTGTTCGCAGCCAAAATATCCTGGCTGCGCTGGTTGAGAATCATGTTGAGCGTCGGTTTATCATCCTGCGGACGCTGCGTCACGTTATACGTCACGCTGTAGGCACACGGATACAGGTGCATCTCGGACAGGTCGCTAAACACATAGGTGTTCGTCATAATGCGGCGGCTGTACGGCGTGTTCTTAAGGTCGTACAGCACGCGATCCATCTGGTCAAAGTCGCCCTCGGCATAATGGCTCTTCTGCCCAATCTGATACCCGTAGGCCTTGCCGATGGAGCCAGTCTCGTCGGCCCACTCATCCCAAATATGGCTGTTGAGGTCATGCACGTTATTGGACTTCTTTTGATAGATCCATAGGATCTCATCCATGGCAGATTTGAGGGCCGTACGACGCAAGGTAAGCGCCGGAAACTCCTCACGCAGGTCATAGCGTGCCGTGACACCAAAGTTTTTAATGGTATAGGCAGGAGTGCAATCCTCCCACACCGGGCGGACCTTTTGGCCCTCGGTGGTGGTGCCATGGTCCAGAATATCGCGGCACATGGTTACAAACTGTTGATCAGCCTTGCTCATTGACCCTCCTGTCAGTCGCCTATAAGCGATTTTAATTGTAGCCCAGGCGCGCAGTGTCGGATTGGACACTTGGGTCGGCACACGCAATGCACGGCAGCCAGCACCCCCACAATCGCAGACGTAACAACTTTGAATTTCTGACATATGCTAAAAAAGCTTGTGCGGAACCGCATACACGCTATCCCATTACTGACATATGTCAGATTTGGAGAGAGTGTGGCAGGAAGATGCGAAAAATTACGCCGTGTTGGGATCATCCCCGAATATCGCGGCTTTACCCCCGACGGCCTTGCCAGCGGAGACGCCATCGAGATGACGGTCGATGAGCTCGAAGTACTGCGCCTGTGCGACCTGGAAGGCCTCAATCAGGAGGCCGTCGCCCAGCAAATGGGCATCGCCCGCGCCACCGTGGCGGCCATCTGCAGCCGCGCACATCGCAAGGTGGCAAACGCGCTGGTCAACGGGCGGGCGCTCGTCATCGAGGGCGGCAATATCGCGTACTCCCCCATCACCGCAACGACGGCCGCATGGCCAGCAAAGGAGGTCGACACCATGAGGGTGGCAACCACGTACGACAACGGCAACATCTTTATGCACTTTGGCCGCAGCAAGCAGTTCAAGATCTACGACATTCAGGATGGCAAGGTACTCAACGAGCAGGTCGTGGGCACCGACGGCACC
>URNQ01000129.1 GCA_900549245.1 uncultured Collinsella sp. | reverse complement strand
GACACGGAAGAGGTCAGAAGTTCAAATCTTCTAACGCCCACCAAATGTTCGCAGCCCAGAGGCTTAGCCTCTGGGCTGTTTTATTTTGCTCGCCAAATGGGTCGCCAAATACGTCACCAAATTTCGAGTTTTTTGATCTTCTGGGATGCTTCTCAGTAGCCATCCGAGAAAACTCTCATCTTCTCTGTTTGCATACACATATCTTTCAAGGATTCGTGCCGCGGTTACATGGGGCTCGGCAAGGCACGACCGCAACATGTTGGTCAAGCATAATCTTTTGGATTCTTTTGGCGTGAGCGGCTTGGTTTTGGTAGGATTTGTCAGCGGCTTGACTAAGGGGGTTTTATAACTGCCATGCAGGTAGCCGTGTTGGTAACGTTTTACCGACTTGCCAAGAACCCCTCATAATTAATGCGTCTGCAAAATGACCAATTGCTTTGACCTGCTGAAACACTATATGTTGTGTTTGAACTAAAAAAAGAATACAGGATATAGATGCCTCTTTGTCGTATGATAGATGGCGGACAGAGAACGAGGACCTTATTTGCCCCATTTGGATAGATCTTTGAGCCGCTTGATCGGCCGCGAGGATTGTCCGCATGAGGACCTATGGTTTATCGAGAACACAGATTGCGCGACGGCGCCGCAAGACAGGGGCAAGCCCTGCCGGGCATCGTTTGGCTCTGAAGCGCAATGAGACTACGACGCGAAAGAGGCAAGAGGATGAAGATCATCAAGCGCAGCGGCACCGAGGTTGTCTTTGACATCGATAAGATCGTCAATGCGATTCGCGCCGCAAACTTGGAGGTCGAGGAGAGCTCTCGTCTAACCGACCGCCAGGTGGTTTATGCGGCGCAAAACGTCGCCGAGGCATGCGAGAACGCGGGCCACACCGTTTCGGTCGAGGAGATCCAGGATTTGGTCGAGGACGAGATCATGCGTCTCGACTGCTACGAGGTCGCCCGCCACTACATCATCTATCGCTATGTCCAGAGCCTGAAGCGCCAGAAGAACACGACCGACGACAAGATTCTGTCGCTGATCGAGTGCAATAACGAAGAGGTCAAGCAGGAGAACTCTAACAAGAACCCGACCGTCAACTCCGTTCAGCGCGACTACATGGCCGGCGAGATTTCCAAGGACCTGACTCAGCGCGTGCTGCTGCCCCAGGAGATCGTGGATGCCCACAACGAGGGCCTGATCCACTTCCACGATTCCGACTACTTTGCCCAGCACATGCATAACTGCGACCTGGTGAACCTGGAGGATATGCTTCAGAACGGCACCGTTATCTCGGGCACGCTGATCGAGAAGCCGCACAGCTTCTCGACTGCCTGCAACATCGCGACGCAGATTATCGCCCAGGTTGCTTCCTCCCAGTACGGCGGCCAGTCTATTTCGCTGACCCATCTTGCCCCGTTTGTTGAGGTGAGCCGTCAAAAGATTCGCGGCGAGGTCGCTCGCGAGCTTGAGGAGCTCGGTGTTTCGGCATCTGCCGAAAAGGTCCGTGAGGTCGTTGAGGACCGTCTGCGCGATGAGATCCGTCGCGGCGTCCAGACGATTCAGTATCAGGTCGTGACCCTTATGACCACCAATGGCCAGGCGCCGTTCGTGACGGTCTTTATGTATCTCAATGAGGCCCGTACGCCCCAGGAGAAGCACGACCTTGCCATGATCGTGGAGGAGACGCTTCGTCAACGCTATGAGGGCGTTAAGAACGAAGCCGGTGTGTGGATTACCCCGGCATTCCCCAAGCTTATCTATGTACTCGAGGACGATAACGTTCACGAGAATTCCCCGTACTTCTACCTGACCCAGCTGGCTGCCAAGTGTACCGCCAAGCGCATGGTGCCCGATTACATCTCCGAGAAGAAGATGCGCGAGCTCAAGCTGTCGAAGGGCGAGACCGCCGGCAACGGCGATTGCTACACCTGCATGGGTTGTCGCAGTTTCCTGACGCCCGACCGCTCGGGCAACGGCTTTAACAATGTCGCCAACGCGCTGAACTATGACCCGACCAAACCTAAGTACTATGGCCGCTTTAACCAGGGTGTTGTGACCATCAACCTGCCCGATGTCGCGCTGAGCTCGCATCAGGACATGGACAAGTTCTGGAAGATCTTCGACGAGCGCCTTGAGCTGTGCCACCGTGCTCTGCTGTGCCGTCATGAGCGCCTGATGGGCACGCTTTCTGACGCTGCACCGATTTTGTGGCAGTACGGCGCCCTCGCTCGTCTGAAGAAGGGCGAGACGATCGACAAGCTGCTCGTGGGCGGCTATTCCACCATCAGCCTGGGGTATGCCGGCTTGTATGAGTGCGTCAAGTACATGACGGGCCACAGCCACACCGAGAAGGAAGGCACGCCGTTTGCCATGGCCGTCATGCAGCGCATGAACGACAAGTGCGCCGAGTGGAAGGCCGAAAGCGATATCGACTTCTCGCTGTACGGCACCCCGCTTGAGTCGACGACCTACAAGTTCGCCAAGTGCCTGCAGCGTCGTTTTGGCATTATCCCGGGCGTGACGGACAAGGGCTATATCACCAACAGCTACCACGTCCACGTGTCCGAGGAGATCGACGCATTCGACAAGCTCAAGTTCGAGGGCATGTTCCAGCAGCTTTCGCCGGGCGGTGCTATCTCCTACGTCGAGGTTCCCAACATGCAGGACAACCTCAAGGCTGTCATTCGCGTGATGCAGTACATCTACGACAACATCATGTACGCCGAGCTCAACACCAAGAGCGACTACTGCCAGGTGTGCGGCTACGATGGCGAGATCAAGATTGTTGAGGACGATGGCAAGCTGGTGTGGGAGTGCCCCAACTGCGGCAACCGCGACCAGGAGAAAATGAACGTCGCTCGTCGTACGTGCGGCTACATCGGTACCCAGTTCTGGAACCAGGGCCGAACCGAGGAGATCCGCGACCGCGTGCTGCATCTCTAATAACCATCCCAGGCTGCCCTGTAGCGAGGCCCCGGACCTTTACTCGCTATTTCGGACAGTCCTGGCTCACGACGGAGGCGCCACTGGCGCCTCCTGTTCGTGCGGAACTCATATCGAGCAAAGGTCCGGGGCCTCGCTACAGGGCAGCCAAGTTGATGTAGCTGAGATGCAGCGCGCAGTCTGCTCACTCCTCGAAGTTCTTAGCGGAAATAAGTCGAGTTGCAGCTGCGATTTACTTGCGATGGTGGTTGAGCCGCAACCCAGTTTTTATTGGACCTCGAACCCTATGCTCGATGTTCGCTTCGTTCATTGAGTTACCCTTTGCATGAGGCCGGGACATATCGTCCCGCCCGCAGTTTCGCAGGCCGCAGGCCGAGAATGTTTGAGGACGGGATGATATGTCCCGGCCTCCCGGGAGAGTTACCTATGAACTACGCGAACATTAAGTATTTCGACATTGCTGATGGAGAAGGCGTTCGTACTTCTCTGTTTGTAAGCGGGTGCCGTCGTGGGTGCAAGAATTGCTTTAACTCTGTTGCGTGGGACTTTGCTGCGGGTGAGCCGTTCAATCGTGCCGTCGAGGACAAGATTATCAAGAGTCTCGATCATCCCTTTATCGATGGTCTGACGATTCTGGGTGGCGAGCCCATGGAGCCCGAGAATCAGGCGGGGCTCGTTGAGTTTGTCGAGCGTGTTCGCGCGGCCTATCCAGTGGGGTCGGGGAAGACCATTTGGTGCTTTACCGGTGACGTGCTCGAGGAGCTTATGCCGGGTGGTCGTCATCATACCGAGGTGACGGACCGCATCCTTGCCTGCCTTGACATGCTGGTGGACGGCCCGTTTGTTCAGGACCTGTACGATATCTCGCTGCGCTTTAGGGGTTCGAGCAACCAGCGCGTGATCGATATGAACGCTACGCGCGCCCGTGCTGAGCGCGAGGGCGTTGCGCTTTGTGATGCGGTTGAACTTTGGCGTGATGATCCGGTCTATTCGACCCATACTATGTAGCTTGTGGTCGATGCCGGAGGGCGTGGTACCATAGCGCGAACGTGAAATCGGAAAAGTGAGGCCCAGATGGTCGATCAGGAAAAAGTCGAGGCCGCCATTAAGCTGTTGCTTGAGGGCATAGGCGAGGACCCAACTCGTGAGGGCCTGCTGGAGACCCCGGCGCGCGTTGCCCGTATGTATGGTGAGATCGCCGGCGGTATGGACCAGAGTGCCGAGGAACACCTGTCCAAAACCTTTGCCGTCGCTTCGAACGATTTGGTTATCGAGCGCGACATCACGTTCTACTCGCTGTGCGAACATCATCTGCTGCCGTTTTATGGCAAGGCCGCCATTGGTTATATCCCTAACGGTCGGGTGGCTGGGCTTTCCAAGCTCGCCCGCACGGTTGAGGTTTATGCCCGCCGTCTTCAGCTGCAGGAGCAACTGTGCGCACAGGTTGCCGATGCCCTCATGGATTATCTCGCTCCCCAGGGAGCGATTGTGTTGATGGAGGCCGAGCATATGTGCATGACGATGCGTGGCGTGCAAAAGCCCGGCACCAAGACCGTGACGCTTGCTCGCCGCGGCGTCTTTGAGACCGATCCCGCGCTCGAGGAGCGTTTCTTTAGGATGCTGGGCCGCTAACCATGAGAGTCGTCAACGACTTTACATCGAAGACCGATGAGGGGACGTCGCGTCGCGGCTTTATGGCTTCGGGCCTGGCCCCCTTTGGTGCCATGCCTCGCATTGATTACATTTGTGCCAACGGGCTGTTCCGGCGGCACCTGGGCAACATCGTACAGTTGGAATCGGGGCGCATCTTCTGCCGCCACGGTATTGACCATCTGCTCGATGTCGCGCGCATTATGTGGATCAAGAATCTCGAGGAGCAGCTCGAATTTGACCGCGAGGTCATCTACGCCACAGCACTTCTTCACGATATCGGCAAAGATGAACAGTATGAATCGGGTATATCCCATGATGTTGCAAGCGAACGCGTCGCTGATGCGATTCTCGGCGGCATGCCCGATGACGTGGCGTTTGAGCCGGCCGATGCCGCAGCCATTAAGACGGCCATTCTGGGCCATCGAAAGCTGCGCGTGAACAGCCAACCGCTTGAGCGTCTGCTCTATGCAGCCGACAAAGCGTCGCGTGCCTGCTTTGCATGCCCCGCGCGCAACGCTTGCAACTGGAGCGATGATAAAAAGAACCTGTCGATTCGCGTGTAGTTAGTTTGCGCGGTCGGGGTTCTAAACGAAGGAGACGATCGCGTTGAGTAACAAGAAACTGCCCGAGAATGCAACCAAGACCGAAGGCGCCGAGCTCGCCCGCCGTGGAAGGGGCGAAATATCCACCGCAACGGCGGTGCCTCACGTGAGCTATGACGATTTGCGCCATGCCGATCGTATTGTCATTGACGGCCTGGAGGTTTTTGCCAACCATGGCGTGTATCCCGAGGAGAACGCGCTGGGTCAGAAGTTCATCGTTTCTCTGGTGCTCTATGCCGACCTGCGCGCGGCGGGGGAGCACGATAACCTGGACGCCTCGATTGACTACGGCTCGGTGTGCCACGATGTCGATGGCTATCTGCGCGAGCATACGTTTAAGCTCATCGAGGCGGCAGCCGAGGGGACAGCCCAGATGCTGCTGCGCCGTTATCCCTCGTACCCTGTCG
>URNQ01000128.1 GCA_900549245.1 uncultured Collinsella sp. | reverse complement strand
TTGGTGGTGCGGCCGTTGTCGCCGGTAAAACCCTTCTCGAACACGCGCGGCAGGTCGGCCGCGCTCACGCCGCAGCCGTTGTCCGCGACGGTAAGCTCGATGCGTTCGCTCGCCAGGCCCTCGTCCAGCAACGCGCCCGAAAACACGATCTTTGCGCCGTCCTCGCGCGCATATTTGATGCTGTTCTGAATAAGCTGGCCTAAGATGAACTCCAGCCATTTCTCGTCGGTAAAGACCTCGAAGTCGAGGTTCTCGCACACCGGAGCCACGTGTGCCGCGATGAGCTCACGCGCATTGGCCTTAATCGCGCCCGTCACCAAGGTCCTGAGATCCCAGCGGCGAATCAGGTAGTCGCGCTCCACGACTTCCGAGCGCGCGTAGTACAGCGCCTGGTCGATATAGCGCTCCACGCGAGCCAACTCACGGCCTAGGTCATCCACGCGCGACAGGTCGTCTTCGCTGCCGTCCAGGTTTTCCAAAATTAGATGGGCCGCCGCCAGGGGCAACTTGGCCTCGTGAACCCAGCTCTCGATATAGTCGCGGTAGTCATCGGTCTGGCGTCGGCCTTCCGCCACCTCATCGCAGGCGGCTTTGCCCACGCGACGCAAGACCTCGTATTCGAGCTCGCCCTCGGCATAGGTCGGGCACTGGACCATCTCCTGTACCCATGCGGGACTCTCGAGCTCCTCTGCCGCACGCTCCAGCTGGCGCAGAAAACGACGACGGCGCGCGTACTCGATCACGATGCCGAGCATACCAAAGATAAAGGACACACCGACCGCCACGGCCACGATGGAAACGGGGGCGCCGGCGACCGTCAGCACAAAGCAGCTCAGCAGAACGCCGCACGTCCACACGGCGACGGGAAGCAGCGCATCTTTAAAAAACTTGGCAAACGACATGACCGGCCCCTAGACCGAATAGCCCTGACCGCGATGCGTGGTCAGATACCCCTTGACGCCGATTTTTTCGAGCGTGGTACGCAGACGGTTGATGTTGACGGTGAGCGTGTTGTCGTCCACGAAGGCATCGGAGTCCCACAGGTCCTGCATGATGGCCGAGCGCGAAACGATCTTGCCCGCGCGGCTCAGGAGCAGCGAGAGAATGCGCAGCTCGTTTTTGGTGAGCTCGGTGCTGTCGCCGGTTTGCGTGTTGGTGACCGCGGAGCGGGCGAGGTCGAGTTCCAGCCCCTTGTGGACGACCGTGCTGCGCTCGCCGGCAGTGGCGGTGCGTCGCAGCAGTGCGTTAATGCGCGCTACGAGCACGCGCGCGCTATAGGGCTTGGGAACAAAGTCGTCCGCGCCGAGCGTCATGGCCATGACCTCGTCGATCTCGGCCGTGCGCGAGGTAAGCACGATGATGGGAACCTCGGATTCGCGGCGAACCTCGTGGCAGATATGCTGGCCGTCCTTGACGGGAAGCGTGAGGTCGAGCAGCACCAGGTCGGGCGCGGCGGCAAGGATATCGCGCGAGACATGCTCGAACGATTCGCAGACCTCGATTTCAAACCCGGCGCGGGCAAGGATGTCAACAAGCTCGCGACGGATGGGCTCGTCGTCCTCAACGACATAGATCAGCGCCATGTGTCCTCCCATTTCGCGCAACTTGCACCTTCCACACCATTATGCCCACGGCGTCGCAGCGATACGACCCCGTGGGCAACTAATATGACAAAAGTGTTCGGTAGCCTTGAGAGAAAATAGGGGCCGGCCGGTCCTAAACCGGTCGGCCCCATCGCTTCGATCTCGAGCCTCTACTCGAGCGTACGCATGTACGCGGAGATAGCATCCAGGCCCTTCTGCAGGTCGTCGGTGTTATCGGAGTATGCATAGCCGATGCGCATGCTCTTGGGCTCCTCGAAGCAATCGCCCGGGGTGACGAGTGCGCCGGACTTCTTAATCATGTCGGTGCAGAACGTCCTGGAGTCAATGTCGTAGTCGTAATACACGAGCGCGGTGCTACCCGCCTCGGGCTTGACGAACGACAGGTGCGGCTCGCTCTCGACCCACTTCTCCAGAACAGCAAGGTTCTGACGGACGATGCGACGGCTGCGTTCAAGGATCACGGAAGCGTTGCCCAGAATCAACTCCGCCACCGACTCGCTGAATATGCCGGCGGAAATCAGGTTGTAGTCGCGATGCGAGAGCAGCGCGCGACGGAGCTCCGGGCTCTTGGTGACCGCCCAGCCCAGACGCAGGCCGGCGAACGACCAGACCTTGGACATGGATGCGGTGGCGACGGCCTTGTCGTACAGGTCGACCACGGACTCGGCGTACTCATCCGTCTGAGTAAGCAGACGGTAGACCTCGTCGCAGAGCAGCCACGCGTCGTGTTTGCGTGCGACCTCGACAATCGCTTTGAGCGTATCGGCGTCGAGCAGGGCGCCCGTGGGGTTGTCCGGGTTATTGATGCAGATGAGCTTGGTATCGTCGGTCACCAAGGCATCGAGTGCGTCGACGTCGACGTGGTAGCCGTTCTTGCGATCGAGTTGAAGAATATCGACCTTCGCACCGCACATCTCGGGAATCGAGTAAAGCTGCTGGTAGGTGGGCTTGACGGAGACTACATGATCGCCCGGTTCGACGAGCGTGGAAATAACCAGGGAGTTGGCACCGGTCGCGCCGTGCGTGGGCACGATATGCCCGGGCTCAACCGTCTTATAGAGACGCGCGACCCCCTCGAGGAAGCCGGGCTGCCCCTCGATGTCTCCGTAGGTGAATCGGCGCGAGCACAGGCTATCGAGCCACGCCTTCTTGTCGGTGTTCGTAAGCTCGAACAGCTGGTCGAGCGTGAGGGAGTAAACGCACGTCTCCGCAACGTTGTGGGTGCACTTGGTCTCCCACTCGTTCATCCACTGCTCGACGGCGAAATCCTTGATCTGCATTGTCGTTTCCTTTCCTTGACTTTCTTACAGTTCCACCACGGTGCCCAGCCCCGCCTCGACGGCGCGGTCGTAGGCAATTTTCGATGCCGAAAGGTCCTGAACGGCGATGCCCGACGTATCGAACACCGTCACCTGCTCGTCATCCGAACGCCCCGTAGCCGTGCCGGCGATGACTTCGCCGAGCTCCGCTTTGATGTCCTCGGGCGTGATGGCACCCTCGGCAACCGGAATCTCCAGCTCGCCGGACGCGACCGATTGCCCGCGGTCGTCGACGTAAACAGCGGCGCGGGCGACAAGCGCCGAGGCGAGCTCCTGCTTGCCGGGCATGTCGGCACCGACGCAGGAGATATGCGCACCGGGGCGCACCCATGCATCGGGGATGATGGGCTTGGTCGCAGGCGTGATCGTCACGATGATGTCGGCCTCTGCCGCGGTGCCTTGGCCGTCGGCCGTCGCCTCGGTGGAATAGGTGGATGCCTCGCGAGCATGCTCACAGGCGCCCAAGATATGGGCGACCTCGTCTCGCATGCGCTCGACGCGGGCCTCGGGCGCGGCATCGGAAACAGGCTCCCACACCTTGACCTCGCCCACCTTGGGACAGGCGGCGAGCACGCCCGCCACTATATAGGTGCTCATATGGCCGGCACCCGCAACAAGCAATTTGGACGCATCCGCCAGCCACTTGGCACCGAGCGCAGCGGCGGCGCCGGTGCGAAGTCCAGTGACGGCGGAAGCATTGAGCAGCGCCAACGGCTCACCCGTCGCGTTGTCGCACAGCAGCGTGGTACCAAAGATCTCGGGCAGCCCCTTTTTAGGATTCTGAGAGAACCAAGCAGTGAGCTTGAGACCGAAGAGGCTGCTTCCCGCCAACTCGCCCGAGCGGATATCCATATCGGCCACACCGGGCTCGAACTGCTCATATACCATCGGCCACGCAACACCCTTGCCCGTCGCCTTCTGGCGATATGCCTCCTCCACGGCAGCGATTGCATCCTCAATCGTCAGCACCTTGGAAACTTCCTCGGCCGATAGCACCACCATCTGCCCCATCATCGCTCCTCTCAGCGAAAGCTTTACGTTGCTTCACTGTACGGTTTAGCTACGATGCCGCCAAGGATCATTTCTTGTTGGAATCTACAACGATTCTCGATTTGATTTTTCGTTCTATCAGCAGGTATTTGAACTATTTATCGTATCAAAGGCATACGGATGTGCGATTATCCTATTTATACAGATACTTATTGTAGTTATTTACAGGGTGATGTTGATGCTATACACCGTCTCGGACTTCTCACGGGAATATGAGGGGTCGGTCCGTCTAATCGCCGGCAGCGATGGCATCTCGCATGCCGTCTCTGGCGTCGGGATCCTCGATTATGAACTTATGCCCGGCCTCAAGAACAAATACCAGCGCGTCAACTTCAGCTCAGACGAGATCATCCTCAGCACTTTCCTCTATGCGAAGGACGACCCGTACCTCATCACTGAAGCCGTGAAATACCTCGTCGCCAAGGGAACGAGCGGTCTCATCATCAAAAACGTCCTGCACATCCCGATTCCCGACCAAGCCATCCGCTACGCCAACGCGCGGCACTACCCGGTCTTTCTCACGACCGACGACTCACTGTTCTTTGACAGTGTCATCTATGAGGTCAAACGGCATATCGAGCAGCTCGCGTCCATCGACTTCGCACAGCGCGAGATCGATGCCCTGAGGACAGATGTATCGCCCGAGTCCATCTGCCGACGCATCCGAGGCCTCAACCCGTCATTTCTGGACGAAGCGGTCGCCCTGTTCGCATCGTTTGCAGAGCCCCTCGACCCGCGTACGTTTTTGCAAATCGAACGCCTCTGTGCAAAATCGACCCTCGCCGGATGCCACAACATGCTGGCGCCCTATGACGGAGGTCTGCTATTCGTAGCGACAAGCGACTCGGAGCAGACGCTCGATGTGGAGCGAATCGTGCAGGCGCTCACGGAACTCATCGAGGCTAGCGGTATCGATGGCGGAGCGGAAGGGCTCGGCATCAGCGATGTTCTGTTTGGAGACGAGGCGGTGGCGCAGGCGATCTCGCAGGCGATTTACGCACAGCGCCTATCTTGTCAACGAGCCGAGGGTCCCGTCCGCTATGCGCAGCTCGGCATCCTGAGAACCGTGATGCCTTTTGCGGAAACCCCGGAGATGCGATCGTTCTCGGAGGCGATTCTCTCGCCGATACGCGAGCACGACAGTGAGCATGGCAGCGAGCTGGAATCCACGCTCGCCGCATTCATCGAGAACGACCGACGTATCGAGCGAACCGCCAAGCAAACTGGCCAGCACCCGAACACGATTCGATATCGCCTCGATAAGGTGACGGCTCTCACCGGACTGAGCTACAAATGCGCCCCGGAGATGGAGCAGCTGTCGCTCGCCTACGCCATCGAACGTGCTCGCTCGCTTCAGTAAGCCCACCCCGCCTTGAGGTTAGGAGCGGCGGGCGCGGAGCTTTTCGTAGCCGTCGGCGAAGAAGGCGACCGTCGCGGCGTCAGCCTCGGCGGCGCCCGTCTCGGCAGCGGGGACCACGCCGTGCTCGTCGCTCACCAGGAACAGCGCGCCCTTAAGCTGCGCGGGAATATCTACGCGCGTGACCGGGATGCCCTTGGTCTGGGCCAGCTGCTCGATGAGCGTCGCCGTGCCGCACAGGCACTCGTCCGCCGGCGCCACAAAGGCGAGCTCGCCGTTGTTGACGGCGGCGAGCAGCTCGGGCGCCACGCCGGTTTCGTCGGCCTCGGAGCGGGCCTCGGCGGA
>URNQ01000127.1 GCA_900549245.1 uncultured Collinsella sp. | reverse complement strand
CCAGCACGGACATACCCTGGTTGGCGGTAGCCCAGACGATCCACTCCTCGCCGGCATCCTCGTAGTCCTCGCCACCGGCCTCGGCGATGGCCATCATGAACTCATCCTCGTCGCCGGCAGCACCGTTGGCGATCATGGTCTCCTTCTTGGCGTTCTCGTCCAGGATCTCCTTGGCGACGACGATCTGGCCCTTGCGCTCAAACTGGAAGGCGACGGAGCCGGAGGTGCCCAGGTTGCCACCAGCGTGGGAGAAGGCGGAACGGACATCAGCGGCGGTACGGTTGCGATTGTCGGTCAGGCAGTCGACGTAGACGGCAACACCGGCGGGACCGTAGCCCTCGTACACGATGTTCTCGTAGACGGCGGCGTCAGCACCCGAACCAAAAGCTTTGTCGATAGCGGACTTGATCTTGTCCTTAGGCATGGACTGAGCCTTGGCCTTGGCAACGGCAGCGGCGAGGCTGGCGTTGTTCTCGGGCAGCGGGTCACCGCCGAGACGGGCAGCAACGGTGATGTTGCGGCTGAGCTTGGAGAAGAGGGCGGAACGCTTGGCGTCCTGCGCGCCCTTACGATGCTTGGTTGTGGCCCACTTAGAGTGTCCGGACATACGTGTCTCCTATCGGTTTCGACCTAAAGCCCAGCGCAGATGCTCGGGCAATATAAACAAACGTCGTTATGATATACCTACTGGCCTGCGAGATAAACCCCAAAATGAAGGCGTCGTGATGATGGCCCCTTTGGTGCAAAGAAACCTGACCCCAATGCACCAAGTTAGGACCAGAGGAAGTCGCTGCGGGTGACGGTGGCGCCGATGGCGAAGGGCATGCAGGCGATGACCGGATACAGGTAGCGCATGTAAGTCGAGCCGTTGCACGGGCCAATCAGGCACACGGCGAGCACGCCCAACAGCGGCACCCAGATCGCCAGCGCACGCCATGAATGACGACGCAGCAGGTAGACCACCACGGCGATCATGATCCATACATAGGTGGCCGAGCTCATGGTGAGCGAAATAAACGGGATGCGCTGCACCGCCACACGGTACAGATTGATCAGGTGGTCACACCAGCGCACAACCTTGCTATCGACCGGATGGAAGTCGAAGTACTTGAGGTTGTCGGGGCGTGCCATAATCTCGGCACTGCGCGCCGTGCTGTAGACCCACGCATCGCGGGCACTCGGATAAAAATAACCATAGTAGTTATTGATAAGCGCCGAAATATAGCACTCGGGATCCTTTTTGAACATCTGCGCCCAGACCTCAAAATAGGCCTTGATGTCCTCCTGCGAGGCGTACTCGTTAAAGCAGTTCTTGACGGCATCGGACTTGTCAGGGTTGTAGCGGCGGCCCAGGTTCTCGTACTTGAGCACGCGATCGATCACGACGCGCTCCTCGTCGGTCACCAAACCGTCGCAGGGTGCCTCCACGATAGTGCCGTCCTCCTTAACCGTAGGGTTGACGCCCGAGTTGAGGCCGTCGTGCTTTTGGACGAAACGAGCCGTCTGTTGGAACGGAATCGAGAGGATTTCGCGCTTGGAACCAGGCGTGATGTCGTGCGCCGGCATAAAGACCTTGGTGAAGTACATATTAGAGGCAAGGCAGAGTGCAAGCACCGCGAGAACGCCAACCCAGCGGAAGCGCGGCGTGGCGCATGAGACCGCGGTGCCCGTCTGCTTAGCCGCACGACGGGCGACATGTACATCCCATGCGCAAAACGCCGCCGCAATCACGCAGGCCGCCAACGGAAAGACCAGACCGCCATTGCGCAAAAACGTGGAACCCATGGCAGCCAGCGCAAGCAACAGCCAGTCGTGGCGCGCAAAGAGCACGGGCCTCTGTTCGCCCGCACGCTCGGCATTGGCATCACGACGGGGCAAGCCACATGCCACGAGCTTGACGGTCTGTACCAGCAGCACCAAAAACGCGTCGGCAAAGAGCACGTCTTTGGTGAGCAACGCCGCGTAGTTAGAGAACATCGGCATAAACGCAAAGAACAGCAGGATCGCACCGCGAACCGGCAGGCTCACGCCCAGTTTGCGCAGCGACGAGATGGAATAGGCCATGCAGGCAGCCGTGATGACAAATTGAGCGCAGGTATAGATGATGAGGCCCGCGTTAGCGCTGTTGAACAGCGAAAGCCCCAGCTGAACGCACGAGCCGATAATGGCCGTGTGCACTACGGGATGATGCCCGTTGAGCAGCACGTTGGGGTTGAGTAGGCGCAGGTAGTCGCTCGTGCCGTTGGGATAGTTGAACCACTGGCGAATCTGCGCACCCGTATCACCCATAAAAAGGCCGGGCAGCGAAGCGATGAGCGTGGGCGCCCAGGCGATCATAAGCACCAGGAAGGGCCCGGCAAAGGGATGGGCCGAGAGCACGGCGTGAGCCACACGCCATATACGGCCAAAGTGCGCCTCGGAAAACGGGATGCGCCGAGAGCTCAGCCAATCTAGACACTCAAAAGCCAGATAGAAGGCCACGATCGCTAGGAGCATCCAGCCCGCGCCGCCAATCCAGGCGCAGATGATGCGGGCCTTGTCGCCAAGAACAATCTCGGCCGAGTCGGTGAGGTCGTAGCTGCGGCCGAACACCATGCAGATGGCGAAAAACAGCGACGGCAGAATGATCGACGGACGCCAGGTGTCGCCACGGCCAAAGAACACGTAGCGAAACGGCAAGGTGAGCAAGCAGGCAAGCGCAAGCAGCATGACCGCATCGGTGTGGCCGGCAAACGAGAGAAGCACCTCGTAGCACACGTACAGCATGCCCGAGGCTTTGGGGTCAATCGCCAAGACTGCGTTGCTCGACACCGGGGCGGGATCGATGGAAAACGCCGTGGTCGCCAACAGCGCGAGCAAAAATGCGATGAGCGTCTGCTTGGCGGGGTAGCGCTTAAACCAGACGATGCGAGCGGCATCGCGCGCAGCCGTTGTGGAGAGATCGGAATCCTTCACAGTCCAAAGAGCCTTTCTAGAAACCTGCCAAAAAGGGACAGGTTTATTTTGGCAGGTTTTATCTGGGGAAACGTTACGGTTCTGTCATCGTTGCCCAGCGAACCACCACAAAGGTGCCTGTCCCCTTTGTGGTGGTATGTGGTGGTTAGGCGTCGAGGTAGATGCGCTGGGGGCGATTGCGGCGACGCGCAAAGATGACGAGCGCCAGGCCCGCAATAACGAGCGGAAGGCTCAGCAGCTGACCCATCGTGATGACGCCGCCCAGCAGATAGCCAAGCTGGGCGTCGGGCACGCGCACGAACTCGACGAGGAAGCGGACGATGCCGTAACCCATCACAAACACGCCCATAAACGTGCCCTGGGGCAGCAGCGGCTTTTTGCGGCTGAGCACCTGCAGGATGCAGAAGAGCACAATGCCCTCAAGAAATGCCTCGTAGAGTTGGGAGGGGTGACGCGGCATATCGCCCGCAGTCCCGCCAAAGACCACACCCCAGGGCAGATCGGTCGGCTTGCCCCACAGCTCACCGTTGACAAAGTTGGCACAACGGCCCAGACACAAGGCCAGCGGCGCGCCGATGACGGCAAGGTCTGCCAGAGTCCATGCATCGAGCTTATACATGCGGCACACGATGATGCCGCCGATAATGCCGCCGACCAGGCCACCGTGGAAGCTCATGCCGCCTTCGTTGGTGGCAAAGATCTCGAGCGGATGTGCCCAGTAGTAGCCGTCGCCGTAAAAGATGACGTAGAACAGGCGGGCGCCGATGATAAGGCCAAAGACCACACCGACCACGACGCTCGTCAGGTCGTCAATCGTGATGTTAAAGCCCCAGCGACGCTGCGTGCGGTACATGACGACCGCCGTGAGCAGGGCGCCGACCACATAGGCCAGACCATACCAGTAAATCGTGATGGGCCCCGCCGAAATCGCGACGGGATCAAGCATATGGTAGAAGTCGTTGAGCATGTCGACCCTCCCACTCCCTACATACAAATGCGGCCGCGGGCCTTGCGCTCGCAGCCGCATATTTGGGCGTAACGTCTATGCGGAGTATGACGTCCGCAGCTTTCGCATCTTAGAACGGCGCGTACTCGTCGTACAGGTCGTCGGTCTCGCCGGAGGCATTGACCTGCTCAACTCGGGTAACGCCGGGCACATGCTCCTTCAGGATGCGCTCAATACCCATGGACAGGGTCAGCGAGCTCATGGGGCAGCCGGCGCAAGCGCCCTGCAGCTCCAGTTTGACGACGCCCTCGTCGTCAACGCCCACATACTCCATATCGCCGCCATCGGCCTGCAGGTTGGGGCGAATCTCTTCAAGAACCTTCTTAAGCAGCTCTTCGTTAACAGCCACAGGGGCTCCTTTCTCACAATAACGCGGGCACGCCCGCAGACAGGGGCTATGTTACTACAGCCATGTACCCGCTCACGAGCCATCCATGCGCGCGGACACGACTTTCACGAGCAGTCAATTTGGGACGGGGCTCTTTTAGCTGCCTTTTGTTGCCAACTGGCGTTGCCACGCGCTACTGCTGAGCCTGTCCCTCGGTGCCGATGTGGACATCGACGATAACCTGGCGGTAGCTGATGCCGCAGGAATCGAGAATGCGGCGGCTGATACGGCCGTCATCGGTGTCGGCGTACTTATTGTCCAGGAAGACAACCTCGCCCACGCCCACCTGCGCCAAAATCTTGGCGCAGTCGTGGCACGGGAACAGCGTGACGTAGACCGTGGAACCCTCGAGGTCCTTGAGCGAGCCACGGTAGTTGAGCACGGCGTTTGCCTCGGCATGGACCACGTAGTTGTGCTTGTCCTGCAGCGGGTCGTCGCTCGTACCCCACGGGAAAAAGTCGTCGTTGAGCGCCGAGGGTGTACCGTTGTAGCCCACCGAAAGGATGCGGTGGTTGGTGCTGGCGATGCACGCACCCACCTGCGTGTTGGGGTCCTTGCTGCGGCGCTGCGCGGCGATGGCCACGCTCATAAAGAACTCGTCCCAGCTAATGACGTCCAGGCGCTTACCTGACGAAGTTTGATGAAGATCGTCCGACATGGCAGACACCTCCGAAATCGCAATAGTCTGACCCATTGTAGCAGGTGAAAGGTGGGGGCGTTTGTCCCACCGCCCCATCGCTACGCGCGACGAGGCTTTTGATTGATGCGGTAGAGCTCGGCGAGACCCCGCAGCGTCAGCGCGTCATCGACCGTCAGGCTATGGCCGACCAGCGCCGCAAGTGCCTCGGCATCGTCGCCGGTAATGACGATGGGTACATTGCCCTCCCCCGCGGCCTTGGTCGCGCGCATCTCGGCGAGCACCATGTCGAGCATGCCGTCGATGCGTGCCACCTCGCCCAGAACCACGCCCGAACGCATGGCCTCGCGCGTGTTGCGGCCGATTACATGTGTGGGTGCCGAGGGCTCGACCTGCGGCAGACGCGCCGCAGCAGCCGAAAGAGAGCGGGCGCCAAGCGCCAGACCCGGCGCGATGACGCCGCCCACAAAGGTGCCGCGCGCGTCGATGACCTCGATATTGGTCGTGGTACCCAAGTCGATCACGATGCAGGGAGAGCCGTAGACGGCGCGTGCCGCCACGGCGTCGGCGATGCGGTCGGGACCGATCTCTGCTGGATCGTCGTAGTGCACGGGCATACCGGTCTTGAGACCCGGCCCCACGGTGAGCACGCGCCCCGTGCAGGTGCGAGAAAGCGCCGTCTTCCACGGGCGCTCGAGCGCCGGCACCACGCAGCTCAGCACGGCAGCCGCGGGGACGAGCGCGCCCCGCCAGCCCCCCATAGTCATTTT
>URNQ01000126.1 GCA_900549245.1 uncultured Collinsella sp. | reverse complement strand
GCGGCTTTATCCCCGGGGGGCCGGCATCGTGCCGGTGGCCGCCGCAGCACTCGTGGCCCTCGTCGTGGTGGTGGCCACAACCGCACTCGTGATCGTCGCCATGCTCGCCGCAACCGCAGCCGTCCTCGTGAGCGCCATGCTCCTCGGGACGATACTGCGACCAGTCCAGACCGGCGGCGATGGCGTCGGCCTCCTCCTTATAGAGGACCGTGACGGCCTGGGTACCCAGCTTGGCACCACCGATGGCGTCGAGCATGTCGTAGAGCGTAAAGGCCACGTCGGCACCGGGCAGCGCAAGCTCGCGGTCGTCGGCATAGGCGAGCGCCAAGCGCAGGTCCTTGATAAAGTGCTCGACCATAAAGCCGGGCTTGTAGTCGCCGTCGAGCGCCTTGGGAGCCAGGCTCTCCATGGCGCCGGACTTGCCGGTGCCGCCCAGGATCATCTGGCGGGTCTTCTCCAGGTCAAGACCGCTCAGCTCGGCAAATGCCATGGCGTCTGCCATGCCGACCATGCAGGCGCCCAGCGACACCTGGTTGGCGAGCTTGGCAGCCTGGCCCTTGCCGGCGCCGTCGAAGCAGCAGATGTTGGCCGCAAAGGTGGCAAGGATGTCGCGGACCGGCGCGATGTCGTTCTCGGTAGCGCCCACGATAGCCGTGAGCGTACCGGCGATAGCGCCCGACTCGCCGCCGGTGACGGGGCAGTCAAACGCCATGCGACCAGAAACCTGGGCGGCCTCGGCAATGTCGCGCGCCAGCTCGGGCGAGCTCGTGGTGAGGTCGATCAGGACCGCGCCGGGCTTAGTGCACGCGAGCAGACCGTCACCCGCCAGGTAGAGTTCCTCGACCTCGGAGGGATAGCCCACCATGGTAAAGACGACATCGGCGTTCGCCGCGGCATCGGCCGGCGTATCTGCCCAGACGGCGCCGCGCTCGATAAGCGCCGCCGCCTTGGACTTGGTGCGGTTGTTGACCGTGACGGGATAGCCGGCGTCCAGAATGTGGCCGGCGATGGGGGCACCCATGATTCCGGTGCCAATGAATGCGACGGAGAGCTTGTTTGCCATGAAACCTTTCCTTTTGGGTCGGGTGTTGTTACCAGGTTGAATACTCGGTGCCAGCGTTTGGGCTGTGAGTTGGGATCGATTACGTCCGCGTTACTTGCCTACTGACCGCGCACGCGGCGGGCGATGCGGTCGGAAAGCGACGCCTTGTCGGCGCGGTTCTTACCCCAAAACGCGCAGGCCACCATGCCGGGGCCCACGTGCGAGCCGATGGTAGGACCGACGGAGCTGCGAATGATCGTGACGTCGGCGCAACCCTCCTCCTTGGGGGTGGCGGCTTCGAGCCAGTCGCCGTCCTTTTCGGCATCGGCCGTCATAATGGCGACGGGCATGGTGCGATCGGGCACATAGTTCTCGCGGAACGACTTGAGAATGGACTTGAGCGCCTTCTTGCGACCGCGGTTGACGCCGATCAGCGACAGCGAGCCGGCCAGGTCGTAGGACAGCTCGGGTTTAACGTCGAGCTTTGCCGTGAGCTGTGCCGCCGCGGGCGGAATGCGGCCGCCGGCAGCCAGCGCGTCAAAGCTCTCGAGCGTAAAGTAACCGTGGACATAGGTCTTAGCCTCGTTTGCCCAGTCGACCAGCTGCTTGGCGGTCAGTCCCGCCGAACGCTGGCGCACGGCCTCGAGCGCCAAGAGCGCGCCGGTCGCGCAGGGCAGAGCGTTGTCGACCACGTACAGCTCAAAGTTGGGATACTCGGCACGCACGGCGTCCGCCGCCTGGCACGCGGAGTTGTAGCTCGACGACAGCGCCGAGGTAAAGCACAGGTAGACCGTGGGCGTGCCCTCTTTGGCGCACTCGGTAAAGAACTCGATATAGCGACCGAGCGACACAGCCGAGGTGGACACGCGGGCACCGGCGCGCATGCGATCGTAAAACTCCTTGGGTGTGATGCTCGACCAGATGTCATCCGTGCGCTCCTCGCCATCGATAATGAAGGGGAAACCCAAGATATCGACATCGAGGTTCGCGGCGACCTCGGGGCTAAAGTCGCAGCAGGTATCGACGACGATGCGGCAACGGTCCGAATGACCGGCGGATGCGGCCTTGTCCATCAAAGCGACTCCTTACGTAAAAAGGCGGCCACCCGCATGGGATGGCCGCCAACCGTTAACTCATGCAAGTTAACGTATTTTACTCGTCAAGTGTTTCGATGCGGGGCTTGATGATGCCATATCCACCATTCTTACGGTGATACACCACATTGATGAGACCGGTCGTCGCGTTCTCGAACACGTAGAAGTCGTGGCCCAGCAGATCGGTCTGCACCAGCGCCTGCTCCTCAGTCATCGGGGTGACGTCGATAACCTTCTCGCGGACGAGCAGGTCGTCCTCCTCCTCGGGCAGCAGCAGGTCGGCCAGATCCTCGACACGCTCGACCGGTGCAACATCCGCTGCGCTGGCACCACCCTGGCGGTTGTCCACAACCTTGGTCTTGAACTTGCGCAGCTGGCGGGTGACCTTATCGGCGGAGAGGTCGATGGCGGCGTACATATCTGCACCGTGCTCGGCAACGCGAATCACCGAACCGCGGGCGCGAACCGTAACCTCGACGATTGCCGGGTTGGGGTTCGAGGGGTTCTTCTCATAGCGAAGTACAACGTCGACCGTCATGGGCTCGATATCGAAAACCTTGAGCGCCTCGCCGATCTTCTCATCCACATGCGCACGCAGAGCATCGGTTACCGTCGTCTTGCGTCCAGAAACCTTGATATCCATACGTGGCTCCAATCTGCCTCGGGGACTTACTGTACTGGCTATGTACCCATTGCCGTGCATTTAATCACGCGGATTCCCAAAGACCCGAATAACGATTGCTTGATACCGCATACCGAAGTCTCGCACTTTTCTGTGGCAAAGTGCGCTATAGGAGGGAGCCGGCGACTTTGTATTTGGTCCCGAAAATTGGCTTTGACCTGCTGGTTTTATAGAGATGAAAAAGCCGGGCTCCCCTATTGGGGAAGCCCGGCAGTGCGTGTTGAAACCGTGAAGGGGCATCTCTCCTAGCGCATAGGAGACACCACCCCTAGCAATAACTAGCTATTAAGCTTGTTAATGTCGTCGTCGGTGATGGTGTCTTCCTGGCTGGACGATTTGTCTTCGGAGGATGCGGTCTCATTGTTGGAATCGGAGGACTCGCTGCCGGAGGATGTGGTCTCGCTGGACTCAGAGTCGCCCGGCTGCACGTTAGCGCCCGAAACCGTCTTAGTGGTGAGGTCGTAGGGCATCGTGCCGTACCAGACGCAGTGGACCGCCTCGAGCGTGCCGTCGGCCGTAATACCGTCGAGGGCATCGCTCACGGCACGACACAGTTCGTCATTGGACGAAAGGCCTGCGACACCAAGCGTCGAGGGCGCCTCGAGCGCACCGACATAGGAGATCTCGCTCATCAGGCGCGCAAGGTAACCGCCAGCCGTGGAGTCGCAGATCACATAGTCGACCTCGCCGGACTCGAGCGCCTCAAAGCACTCGTTGATGTTGGAGTAAGTCTTTTGGTTGGCGGTGATGCTCTGCTTAGCAAGCGCCTCCTGCGAGGCCGAGGACATCTGGATACCCAGAGTAGACGTGTTAAGGGTATCGGTGGAAACGCTCAGCGACCCACCATCGCTGGTTTTACCGAACACGGAAGCGGCATCGTACAGGCACGTGCCGAGCGAGCTAACGTCCCCATCCGTGGAGTTGATCTCGCCGATAAAGATATCAGCCTTTTTGTCACCGAGCGCGGAACCTGCCGAGGACGCATCGACAAAGGCGACCTTAAGGCCCATGCGGCTTGCGAGGGCGCGGGCAGCGTCGACTGCATACCCCGTGAGCTCGCCGTCAGCGCCCTGCATGGCCTGCGGCGCATCGGAGGTATCGAGGGCAACCGTCAGGGTACCGGGGGTGACCAGGGCATCATCCGACACCGCGGGCGTGACGGTCTCGTACTCGATCTGGTCGATCGTGGGAGTCGTGAACGTAGACAGCGGGTTGAACGCGCATCCGCTCAGGCCCAAAACGGCGATGACCGCTGCGGTCCCAGCACCTAACCGAGCCGCGTGCATCAAGCTGCCCCTCACCATGTCCACTACCCTGCCTTCTGTGTCGTATACAATCCGTGCGTTGCGCGGAATATCAGATTGTTCCCACCAGCTGACCTGGTATTTGACCCCACACTTGCGCACCGGGGTGTTTGCTCGGGAGGCCGCAGCCACCTTCACGACTGGCCCGCTCGCCCGCGAGGCGGTATTGCCCCAAAGAAAGTAGAACGGACGGTGCGGCTTACATCTAGGACGCGCCATGATCGCGCCGCGCGCACGCGGTCGCTTACGTGGATCCCTTTGACCGCGTCTGTCTTGGACTAGGATGGACATTTCGTCCATCCGCAACCACAGCCTGGCAGGAACGTAGCGCATTATAGCTAAGTTCAAGCTAAAGTTTAAGGTTAGGGGCGTCATTCGCATCGCGAGTACAGATTTCGCAGGTCAGGACGGGCCGCACGCGCTCTGATTGAGCCCGTCGCTCCCCTATGGAAAGCCCCAACACACCCGTCTTAGGGCGCCGTGGCCAAAAAATAGCAAATATGAGTACTGTTACCAATTTAGTAGCAGGAGTTTTTGGCTCTGCAAGCTGTTTTCACGCTCTATAACGTCAGATTGATGCCAGGATATTCCACATTTGTTTAATAACTTTCTAATTTACCCCATCTTCCAGTCCCAAAATCCCTGATTTTGCTGTTACTAAATTTGTAGCAGTACTCATATTTGCTATATTTTGGCCAGAGCATATATCCAACCCCCTGTTTCAGAGCATTGTTAGGCAGGTTTAAGCCCAAAACACGCCCGCAGCGTGTTAAGCAGCGCCTCTTGCTTTTTCCTGCGGGCATCGACACGATTCCGGTACCGCTTTCGCATACGCTGGTGCATGCGCCATGCGAGCGCCTCCATTGCCTCCATGTCGCAGAGCATCTCGTTATTGACCGTCGCGACCTCGATTCCCATAGTAATCAAGCCCGTGTTGCGTTTTTCATCATGGATACGTCCCCTCCGAGAGGAATGGCCCAGCTCACCGTTGTATTCCAGGTCAAACTGGGCTGCTTCCTGATACGCATCGCAAACTGCATGCGGCATCCCCGAGACTGCCTGCGCGCGGTCATCGAACTCGATCTTGTAGTCGGTCTTAAAAGGACCGCAGGCAAATCCGCCATAGGAAAACGGAAGCGAAAACAGAGCGAGCATGATGCACTCCATGGGCGACAGCAGGTTTTCCGACAGATAGGGACACAGCCGCCGCAGCTGCTTGGCCGCGCTCCCCTTGCATGCCGCGAGGTAATCTACCAGGCAATCGGGTGTCAGCACGGACTCGACCTCAAAGTAACCGACATCTGGCGGCTGGTCTTTGTCCTTTGCCAAATTGTTCACGTCAGGCGATGTATAGGGAGGTAGATACTGCCCGCGGTCACTCAGCGAAATCTTAGAGCACAGCTCCTGGGCTAGGGCAAATGCCTGGATACAGCCGACCTCGCGGGCGACGGCAGCACAAAGGGCCTCGGGAGATAGACTGTATACACCCGGCTCCACCTCTAGAATCGAGCCGGCAGGCAACCCGGAACACACGGACCAGCCCACGCCAAGCATGCGGCGGCGCTGCGCCGCAGATCCCACCAGCAAGCAAAGATCTTCTTGCACCTCGCCGCTTGCGGCTCCCAAACGCACCCAGGCTGATGGCCTC
>URNQ01000125.1 GCA_900549245.1 uncultured Collinsella sp. | reverse complement strand
TGGGCTGACCCGTTCGGTTGGACCTGCGGTTACGGTTCCTGTTGTCGACGTCTGCCATACGTGGCCACCTTTCCTGTCGCTGCCGCTATCGGCTTTTTCCCATCCATGATACCCCGCCGCGCACAAAAAAGACGGCCCCGAAGGACCGCCTTTCGCATCGTTTTACCGTGTCCGGCAGGAAGCGTCGCAATGCCGCGTTTTAATCGCGACGGCCGAGGATGTTCAAAATGCGCAGGAACACGTTGATAATATCCACGAACAGGTTAGAGGCCATAAGCGCGGCGTTGGGCAGCGTAGGCGGCACCGTCGTGGCAACATAGGTGTCGTAGCCAATAAAGCCGGCGAACACCACGATCACGATCAGATCGGTGATGGTCTGCGAGACGCCCATGAACATCAGCACGATCTCAACCAGAATAGTGGCGAGCAGAATGCCAAAACCGATGCCATATACGCGCTGGAAAAACTTGGGGAACGTCACGCCCAAGGCTCCAAAGACAAAGGTGATGGCGGCCGTGGCGATAAAGGCAGTGTTGATGGTGGGCAGGTCGTAGTTGGCAAGGCCAAACGACGCGGTCAGGCCAAAGGTACTCGCAAAGATTACGTAGCCCACAAGGGACAGGCCCACGGACTGCTTGCTGGCGGCGGCCGACATCATGACCATGCCGACGATGGTCAAAATAAACGAGCCAAAGACCAGCGGCAAGGCGGCGCCGCTCATCATCATGCGCGCAAACGACATGGTGCTCGTAAAGTAGGCGCCGGCGCCCATGGCGCAAAAGCCCAAGAAGATCAGGGCAGACATGGCGAGATTGTACGCGCGCGGCGACATCTCCTTGGCGCGGCTTGCGCCGCTCTCGACGGGGCCGTTCTGATAGCCCTGGATATCGTTCATAGGTTCGTCCTTTCAAAAAGTGCCACAAATAACGGCGCAGTAGCTGACAAGATTCCTGCTATTGTACCCGAATGCCGCACGTCCTTACCTACGGCGCTCGCCCTCAAGCGTACGATCAAAGGCCCAGACCCACCAACGCATCACGTGTGCCTGCGAGCCGTCTGCCCGCTCGCGCGTCTGGTCCTCCAGATACAACTCGGTCGCGTGCCCGCCAAAACGCACCTTATAGGTTGCCGTACGGATGCCGTGAACCGTCAGGCCAAACCCAGTGGTCGAGACAATCTCGTCAATCGTAAAGCAACGACCGTCGACCCAGCAGACAGTGACCGGCACGACCTGTCCGCCCGCGAGGATGCGAGCCACGACGTCCACATACTGCTTGTGCACGCGCCGAGTTTTGCCATCTGTCTGTCGATATTCCATGCCTCCTATTATCGAACGCATGTTTGCATGTTGTAAAGCGAACAGACTGTGGTTTTGGAGTGTCGTAGTAATCGCACGTGTCCGCATGGCGTGTTAGCAAAAAGAACACCCGCGGTCAACAGGGCTAATATTCAATTTTAGTGCCAAAAAGTTCACTTCTCCCATCAGAACTCGGTAAAGAAACCCACAGGAGGTGATACGATTTATCATGTTTTTGTAACGTGTCTGCAAACTTCGAGAAAGCCCATATATGGACGTAACGTTCTCAACCTTCCTCGGCCAAATTGTGTCGAACCCAGTCCTTGCCGTCACCGTGATCCTCGCGTTGGGCGCCATCTTCGTCAATGGATGGACCGACGCGCCCAACGCCATCGCGACCTGCGTCACTACGCGTTGCATGCCCGCCCGCGCCGCCATTCTCATGAGCGCCGCATTCAACTTCCTCGGTGTGCTCATCATGACGCACTTTAACGCGAGCGTCGCCAACACCATCTCGCATATCGTCGACTTTGGCGGAAACAGCACCATGGCGCTCGCGTGCCTCTGCGCGGCGCTGTTCTCCATCGTCGTCTACGGCGCCACAGCGTCGCGTTTTGGTATCCCCACCTCGCAAAGCCACAGCCTTATCGCCGGCCTGACCGGTGCCGCTATCGCCCTCGGCGGCGCGAGCAGCGTCAACGTCCACGAGTGGATGAAGGTCATCTACGGCCTGGCGCTCTCCATCGGCCTGGGCTTTGTCATGGGCTGGGTCCTGTGCAAGCTCGTCTCGATTCTTTTCGCCGCCGCCAACAGGCGACGTGCCAATGTCTTCTTTAAATACGCTCAGATCGCGAGCGCTGCGGCCATGAGCTTTATGCACGGCGCGCAGGATGGACAGAAGTTCATCGGCGTGCTCTTTTTAGGCGTGGCCTTTGCCAGCGGCCAGACGAGCGTCGGCGATGCAGGCATCCCCATCTGGATTATGCTGCTGTGCTCGGCCACTATGGGTATCGGCACCAGCGTGGGCGGCGAGCGCATCATCAAGTCCGTCGGCCAGAGCATGGTCAAGCTCGAAAAGTACCAGGGCTTCTCCGCCGACCTGGCGGGCGCCGCAAACCTGCTGCTTGCCACCCTTACCGGCATCCCCGTGTCCTCCACCCACATCAAGACCTGCGCCATCATGGGCGTCGGTGCCGTCAAGCGCCTTTCGGCCATCAACTTCGGCGTCGTCAAGGACATGATGTTCACCTGGTTCTTCACCTTCCCCGCCTGCGGACTCATCAGCTTTGTCATGGCCAAGCTGTTCATGATGTTCCTCTAGTCAAACCGAACGTCCATCCGGACTGCATTACCTCGCCCGCCCATCTTCACCTCGAAAGGACCACTCATGGCAAAGAAACCCGATTCGTTCTACTTTGACAACTACGTCGCCTGCGCCGACCTCGCCGTCCAGGCCGCAGAGCTGCTCACCAAGATTTTTGAGAACTTTGACCCTGCGCAGATCCACGACATGCTCGATAAGATGCATGCGATTGAGCATGCGGCAGACAAGAAGCACCACGAGCTCGAAGACGCCCTGCTCACCGCCTTTATCACCCCGCTTGAGCGCGAGGATCTAGACCTGATGAGCTGCTCTCTCGACACCGTGCTCGATCGTATCGAGGGCGTCGTGCAACGCGTCTACTTCACCAACATCCAGAGCATCCACCCCGATGCCATCGTCATCGCCCACAAGGTGACCGACGCCTGCCGCGCCATGAAGGACCTGATGGTCGAGCTGCCCAACTACCGCAAGTCCAAGACCCTGCGCGAGCTCGTCATCCAGATCAACACCATCGAGTCCGAGGCCGACGAGCTCTACATCAACGCCATGCGCAACCTGCACGTTAACGGCAAGGACCCGCTCGAGGTCATCGCCTGGCGTGACGTGTACGCCTTCCTGGAGTACTGCGCTGACTGCTGCGAGAATGTGGCCGATGTCGTGGATTCGATTGTCATGAAGAACAGTTAATTGGGGGTACATGTCCCACCGGTCGCGGGCCCGGCCACTAATAACCTTTTTCACTCCGGCTGCAAGCAGAGTCGTTCAAAAGGTTATTAGTGGCCGGGCCCGCTCCCTTATGCACCACCATTGGGAACTTTGGCTGATAGATTTAGCGCGACGGGGGTTTGGCTGAAGGGACCTTTGGTATCCGTTCGGACACTTTGGCCCTTGATGAGCGTTTGGCTGATTGCTGCTTTGGGTACTCTTTGGGTTACTTTTGGTTTGTTTGATTTTTAATTTTAGGAGGGCTTGTATGTCTTATTTGGATCTGGCTCGTGGTCGGTATTCTTGTCGTTCTTTTGAGGACCGTTCTGTTGAGCAGGCTGTGGTGGATGCCATTGTTGAGGCTGGGCGTATTGCTCCTTCTGCTTGTAATAATCATCCAACCCGCGTGATGGTGTTGGATACGCCTGAACTTCTGGAGAAGGCTGCTGCTTGTCAGCCTCGGTTTGCTCGTGATGGGTCTATCTTTGGCGCTCCGCTTATCTTCCTTATTTGCAGCGTTACCGATGATGCTTGGGTGCGCCCGTATGATCAGATGAACTCGAGTGCCATCGATACTTCGATCGTCTGTGATCAGATGATGATGGAGGCCACCGAGCAGGGCCTGGGAACGTGCTGGGTATGCCATTTTAAGCCTGAGGTGGCACAGGAGCAGTTCAATCTGCCCAAGGGCGTTTATCCCTATCACATGCTTGTCTGCGGATATCCTGCCGACCACATCGCCGACCCCGAGCATCGCGAGGCCCGTACCATTCCCCTCCCCAACTTCCTCCTCAAGTAGTTTTTTGGCACATGCCCTAAAACCTACCTTTTACCGCTCACCCATTCGCCGAGCTCTGCGCCACAATGTGCAGGGCTCGGTTTTTTATGTTGCACGCCCCTGCACAGTCATAAAAAAGGACCCGCAAGCTGCGAGTCCTTTCTAGGCACTAAATTGTAGGCCGAATGTTAGTCCAGGTCGTCGGCAGCGAAGTTGTCGATCGGGGCGAAGGGATCGGCCACGGGGACAACCGGGTCAGCGACGGGCAGCGGCTCGGCAGGAACAGTCACCGCAGGAGAAGCGGCGGAACCGACCGGCGTGGAGGCCATGAGGTCGGCCGGGAAGGAGTTCTGGGCATCGTCCATGAAGTGCTGGATGAGCTTGAGATACTCGGCCTTGAACTCCTCACGGGAAGCCTTGAGACGATCGATCTCCTCGAGCTCGGCCTGCTTCTCGGTCAGAGCCTGGCGGATAACCTCGCGGGCCTTAGCGTCAGCCTCGTTGCGGATACGCTCAGCGTTCTCGTTGGCATCGTTGACGATGGTCTCAGCGGTCTGCTGGGCAGCGATCAGGGCAGCGGAAATCTGGCGCTCCTGAGCGGAGAAGTCAGGGGCGGGAGCAGCCACGGGGGCGGCAGGAACGGCCTGGGCGGTGGCATCCTGAGCTTGGGCAAGCTGAGCCTGCGCATCGGCAAGCTGCTGCTCGGTAGCAGTCAGACGACCCTTAAGGTCGACGATCTTAGCGAGCATAGCGTCAACCTCGGAGGACAGCGTCTCCAAGAAGACGTCGACCTCGGCAGGATCGTAGCCACGCTTGGCCTCAGAGAAAGTCTGAGCCTGGATGTCTGCAGGGGTAATAGCCATAACAAGTCTCCTTTTTCATCGCCTCGGCGCTACACGCCCGACGTAAGTTACTAAGTCAGTTCTACACGAGTATACCTATAAGAAGCTGCAGAACCAGCCTCTGCACCAACTGCAACGCAATAATCGCAACGACCGGCGAAAAATCGATACCGCCCATCGGCGGGATGAAACGACGGAACAGGTTGAGCCACGGACCGCACACGCTATCAAGCACCGCGGCAATATCCTGAAGCAAACCACCCTGCTTCATGGGAATCCACGTCATAAAGCAGTAGACGACAATGAGCGTGGAATAGAAGTTGAACAGCGTGTTGACCAGCTGGACGATAGTGTAGATGTTGATGGGAATCTCCTCGTCTTGTCTTTACTTAAGGTAGCCGTCGGCACGAAGCTTCTTGAGATCGGAATCTTTGACCTCGCAACCGGCGGGCAGCACCATGAACACGCGGTCGCCCACCTCCTTGACCGTGGCACCCAGACCGCAGGCAAAGCCGTAAGAGAAGTCCAAGACGCGCTTGGCAACTTCGGTGCGTACGCCCACAAAAATCAGTGCGACAGGCTGCTTGGTGCGAACGCGGCGCACCACGGTCTCCACGTCGTCATAGCTCTCGGGGCGCAGGACATAGGCCGGCAGCTGCGGCGTGGCGTTGATGATATTGCTCGCATAGGCCGAGGCATCGCTCGGTGCAGGCGCGGGTGCAGCGGCGGCACGGGCGCGGGTATTCTCGGCGTAGCTCGACGGCGTGTCATAGGCACCAGGACGATAACCGCTCGCAACACTGTCCTGCGAGCGCGAAGGCGGGTTATATGTCGTGGCATGGCGGG
>URNQ01000124.1 GCA_900549245.1 uncultured Collinsella sp. | reverse complement strand
TTTCTTTATGCAAATACAATCAAGTTATCCCTGTGTATCGCCGGCTTCTCGGCCAGGTTAGCGAGCAGGCGGTTGCTGGCAATCTGGTCCTGGCGGCGGCCGGCGGCAAGCTCCAGCACGTCCGAATCGGCCTCGGCGATACCGCGGGCGACAACCATGCCGCTCGGGTCGCACACGTCGAGCACATCGCCCTCGGCAAACTGGCCATCGACCTCGCGAATACCCACCGCGAGCAGCGACGATCCGCGGCTGACCAGCGCCTTCGCGGCGCCGTCATCGACCGTCACCGAGCCGTGCGCCTTGTCGCCCAGTGCAATCCACAACTTGCGCGGCGCAATGTCCAGGCGCTCCGCCGGCGGATCGAACAGCGTACCCACGCTCTCGCCGCGGGCCAGACGCACGAGCGCATCGGGCTCCTCGCCCGAGCAAATCACGCTTTGAATGCCCGCCGTCATGAGAATGCGGCTCGCGCGAATCTTGGTGATCATGCCGCCCGTACCCACCGATGTGGAAGAATCGCCCGCCGAGGCGATAATCTTGGCATCGATCTTATGCACGACCGGGATAAACTCGGCCGTCGGATCCTCATGCGGATTGGCGGTGTAGAGGCCATCGATGTCCGAGAGCGTCACGCACAGATCGGCGGAAACCAGGCAGCTCACAAGCGCCGCCAGCGTGTCGTTGTCGCCAAACTTGATCTCATCGACGGTGACGGTATCGTTCTCGTTGACGACCGGCACCACGCCGAGCTCCACCAGGCGAAGCAGGGCGTCGCGCGCGTGCAGGTAGGATGTGCGGCGCGCCGTGTCGTGACGCGTAAGCAGCACGAGCGAGGTGAGCAGGTCGCGCGCATGGAACTCCTCGTCGTAGGCCGACGAGATGATGCACTGACCGGCCGAGGCGCAGGCCTGCAGGCTCGGCAGGTCGCCGACCGGCTTACGGTCGAAGCCCAGCACGGGATAGCCGCAGGCAATGGCGCCCGAGCTCACCACGATCAGGCGCCAGCCAAGCTCGCGCAGCGCTGCGGCCTGGTCGGCAAGCCCGCCGATAAAGGCGCGGTTGACCTTGCCGTCGGCGCCCACCACCGTGGACGAACCGATCTTTACCACCATCGTTTTATATGAAGTCGTCATACGTCAAACCAATCAACTGTTCAGCGAACGGGCGAACGGGCAACGAGAGAATGATCCGTTTTCCTCCGTCCCCAAGGGATCATTTTGCCCAGGGAAAGGCAGAGGCCGCGGCCATGTTCTTACGCACGAGCTCGTCGCGCACCTGAGCCAGGCCCTGCTCCATACCCACCACATAGGTCTGCGGGTACAGGAAGCGCTTGAAAGCTGCGTCCAGATGGTCGAGCGCCCAAGCACAGCGCTCGCGCGCGTCCTGGATGCTCTCACGCGGAGCCACCGCACTGCCATCGCGCACGATCGGCACCAGCAGCTCGCGATACTCGAGTTCGGACACGTCGGTCACCAGGGCGGCATCGTTCACGGCCACAAGGGTATTGCCGCGCGCGGCGCCCTCCCCCGCCAGATGGTCCTCGTCGTAGATCATGTCGCAGACCGGGCCGCCAAAGCCGTCGTAATAACGGCGCACGCGTTGCACACCCGGGATCGTGCGCTTGTATGGCTGCTCAGAGAGCTTGACCACCGGCGTCCATGGATCTGCCTCGCTCGCACGGCGGGCGGAAAGCTTGTACACGCCGCCCAGCGCCGGCTGGTCATAGCAGGTCGCAAGCTTGGTACCCACGCCAAAGCTGTCGATGGGCGCGCCCTGGTCGAGCAGCGACTGAATCGTGTACTCATCCAAATCGTTAGAAACCGAGATCCCCACATAGGGCAGGCCCTCGGCATCAAAACGGCCGCGCACATACTTGGAGAGCTTGGCGAGGTCGCCGGAGTCGATGCGAATGGCCGACAGGCGCTCGCCCACCGCTTCCATCTCCTTGGCAACCGTAATGGCATGTTCACAGCCCTCGCGCACGTCATAGGTGTCGATGAGCAGCGTACAGTTCTTGGGGCTCGACTTGGCAAAGGCGCGGAAGGCCTCAAGCTCGGAATCGAAGCTCATCACCCAGCTGTGCGCATGCGTGCCAAAGACGGGAATACCGTAGCGGCGGCGGGCGAGCAAATTAGACGTAGAGGAGCAGCCGGCAACGTAGCTCGCGCGCGCGACGGCCAAGCCGCCATCGGGACCCTGAGCGCGGCGCAGGCCAAACTCGGCAACGGGACGGCCGTCCGCCGCCAGCACCACGCGCGCCGTCTTGGTGGCGACAAGCGTCTGGAACCCAACGATGTTGAGCAGCGCCGTTTCGAGCAGCTGGCACTCCAGCGCGGGACCGGTGACGCGAACCATGGGTTCGCGCGGAAAGACGAGCTCGCCCTCGGGGACGGCGTCGATGTTTACATGTGCACGAAAATCGCGCAGGTAGTCGAGGAATGCAGGCTTGAACATCGCGCCGCCGGCCGGGGCCTGGAGTGAGGCGAGGTAGTCGATATCCTCGGGCGTAAAGCGCAGGTTCTCGACCAGCTCGGGCAGCTCGGCGGTGCCGCACATGACGGCATAGGCGCTGCCAAAGGGATGGTCGCGGTAAAACGCGGTAAAACAACCCTGCTCATTGGCCTTGCCGCTCTCCCACAGGCCCTGGGCCATAGTGAGCTCGTACAGATCGGTGAGCATTGCAATGTCGGTGGGATGAGAGATATCGGTCAAAGCCATGGGGCGACCTTTCGGATGCGTTGTGCAGAGGTTGAGGGTTGGAGAAGGGCAGAGTGTTCGGGCATGACACCCGGCGCGAATCGGTTAGAGCAGGCCCATGCTGGTCAAGATCGTGTAGCCCATAAAGATGACAAACGCGATGAGGGCAAGGACAATGATGATTTTTTGAGCCGGCGCCATGCCAGGGATCTCGTTCTCGCCCGTAGGCTCCTTGGAGGTAACCATGCGCTGGGCAAAGGTCATCTCGTCACGGCTCAGCTTGGGCTCGACGGACTTGGAACGAGCGACCTTTTTAGGCTGAGGTTTAGGTGCGGTGGGCGCGGGCTTCGCGGCGGCGGGCTTGGGCGCGGGGGCGACGTTCGCGGCGGCCTCCTCGGCCTTCGCACGCTCGGCACGCAGGGCGGCCAGCTCCTCACGCTCGCGGCGTGCCTCTTCCTGGACCTCGCGACGAGCTTTCTCGGCGCGGAGCTCTTCCAACTCGGCGCGTTCCTCGGCAGACAGTGGTTGGGACTCAAGCTTGGCCATGGTACAGCCCTTTCTTTTAAAAAAAGCCGCCGACACAATGTCAGCGGCTTATCAAATCCAAGGGTGGAGACGAAGGGAGTCGAACCCTCGGCCTCTGCCATGCGACGGCAGCGCTCTCCCAACTGAGCTACGTCCCCAAGACAAGTTGATATTTTACCTACGGCTCGCCAACTGTCAACGCCCAATACCCAGTCTTTTTGGGACGCGGCTATTTTGACAACTTTTCGAGCAGGCGATCCTCTCGATGATTTTTTAATCCCCGTCCCAGAAAAATCATCGGCGAGCGCACTACTTTGCGCTGGTGAGGACGCCGGTGGTGTCGAACGCCGGGGTGAAGCTCTCGTCTACCGCTCCGCCTTCTTGCCAAAACATCGTCGTAAAGCCCAGGTCGTCGGCATGGTCGAGCACCTGCTCGTACTCCTCGCGCGTCACGGCGCGCGCCAGGTCGCCGCCTTGTTCGCGCATGAGAGCATTGGGCGTGTACTGGTTCATGACCGAGATCGGCACGTCGCCCACCGTCTGCCACACCAGGTCCAACACGCGGCACGAATCGTCCGCATGCCCCGGCAGCACCAGATGACGCACGATTATGCCGCGCTTCATGAGCCCGTCCCCGTCTACCAGCTCTCCCCCGCGGCGCTCAATTTCGCGCGCCATCTGGGCCAGGCCCGACACAGCCACGCGCGGGTAGTCCTTAATATGAGAGAGTGACTGCGCAAGCGCCGCATTGGCATACTTAAAGTCGGTAAGCCACACGTCGACCAAATCGCCGAGCGCCGCCACGGCACTCGCACGCTCATAACCGCTCGTGTTGTAGACGATTGGAATGACCAGTCCGCGCTCCCGAGCTGCGGCAATCGCGACCGGCAGCAGGTGAGCATAATGCGTCGCCGTCACCAGATTGATGTTATTGGCACCTTGGTCCTGCAGCTCCAGCATAATCTCGACCAGGCGCTCGGGCGAAATCTCAAGCCCATAATTGCCCGTCGAGATCTCGTGGTTCTGGCAATAGATACATTTGAGCGAGCAGCCGCTAAAGAAGATCGTGCCCGAACCGGCCTCGCCCGAGATAGGCGGCTCCTCCCACATATGAAGCGCCGCGCGGGCCACCTTGAGCGTGTCATCGGCACCGCATACGCCGTGCGCACCCTCGTCGCGCACCGCACCGCAACGGCGCGGACACAAATGGCAGGCGGGCGAAAAAAGTTCGGTCAACGGCGTCGGCATAAAAACATGCTCCAAAACAACGATTCAGCAGCTCAAACGTAAAGGGACCAACCGCACAGACGGCTCGAGCCCAAGGCGCCGTAATCGTCCGACACGATTTTTGTAATGTCAAGACTGGAATCGATAAAGTGCCGCTTTATGATGTAGGTATTCCGCCCCCCGCGGAGCAACTGGGTGAACCGTCGCGTTTATTTAGGGAGCCCACACAGTCGTACCTAGTACAGGTATCCTTCGTTGTTAAGGACGCTGGAACAGTCGATGAGGGCACCCACCTGTTTTAGGTGGGTTCATTTTCGTAACGTGGGGGGTGGTTTTCTTTTGCCGATTTTTCTGAATACCGCCGCTGCAGGCCCCGCATGGACGCTCAGCGGCATTCAGCAGAATCCCCACCAACATCCCAATATCTGGTAAGCGCGTGATAATCGCACGGTGCAAACCTCCGCACCCCCTCGGTCGAGTATCATGGGTCAGCTATGCCTTTTTGCGTAGCAACCTTTGACCTTTTCCTTCGACGCTTGGCGGTTTTTAGATTCATGGCTTCATCCCCGAGCTACATACCGTATCTATGCGTGGCAGCAGCGGCCTTCATCACGACCTTCCTCACGGTGCCCCTGGTCAAGCGCTTGGCAATTAAGCTCGACGCCGTCGACTATCCTTCTAAGCGCCGCATCAACACCAAGCCCATCCCGCGTTTGGGCGGAACGGCGGTGTTTTTGGGCCTGGTCGTTGCCTGTATTGTGCAAATCCTAGGCACCTGGTACCTGGGTTGGCCGCCCGTTTTGGTGCCCCACCCCCGTCTGCACATCAGCTACCCCATACTTGCGCTTTCTTTTACCGTCATCTTTGCGACCGGCGCTATCGACGACGTCTTCCAGCTCAAGCCCAAGCAAAAGCTGGCCGGACAGGTCCTCGCCGCGCTTATCGCCTGTATCGGCGGCCTACGGATCGGCGTCATCGTCAACCCGTTTGCCCCCGGCGAGATCATGCTCGGATGGCTCGCCTACCCCATCACCGTGATCTATCTGGTGGCATTCACCAACATCATTAACCTCATCGACGGCCTCGACGGCTTGGCCACGGGCATCTGCGGCATCGCGTCGTTCACCATGTTTTCGATGGCCGTTCTCTCGGGCCGCATCGACGCCGCCGCGCTCTCCATTGCGCTCTTTGGCGCCTGTCTGGCCTTTTTGCGCTACAACTTCAACCCCGCAAGCATCTTCTTGGGCGACTCGGGGTCGCTGCTTCTGGGCTTTGCGCTGGGCTCCATCTCGCTGCTCAACGTGAGCCGCACCGCCGCGCTCACCTCGCTTATCATCCCGCTCATCGTTGCCGGCGTGCCCATCATCGACACGTTTAGC
>URNQ01000123.1 GCA_900549245.1 uncultured Collinsella sp. | reverse complement strand
AGCCGTACGCTTGACTTGAAGAAGGGGGAGGCCGCGAGGCCTCCCCCTTTTTTGTATCTCGGGCAATTTGTCTCACATAGTAGCTGTGTTTTATAACCCTCGTTTGTCGCTTCTTCTGTGAACGGGCTACAATAACTTAGTCTGTGCGATATGGAGGTGAACATGGCTGAAGCTGGTATCGGCGTTGATATCGTCGAGATTTCCCGCATGAAATCAATTCTTGAAAAGACGCCGTCGTTTGCTCGGCGTGTGTTTACCGAAGAAGAGCGTGCGTATTGCGATGCATCATCGCGTCCCGCTGCTCACTATGCGAGCCGATTTGCTTCGCGCGAGGCGGTGCTTAAAGCTCTCGGCACGGGTTTTAGTCAAGGCGTGGGTCGCAAGGATGTTTCGGTAACGCGTGATAAACTCGGCAAACCGAAGGCGCTGCTTTCGGGCCGTGCTCTCGAGATCGCTCAAGAACTGGGTGTTGTTGAGGTCGCTCTTTCCATTACGCTTACGGGAGACTTGGCCGTTGCGAATGCCATCGCGATTACCGAAGATGCTCGGCCTAAGCCAAAAGATGAAAAGGTGAGCACCAAGAAACGCGTTGCGCAGACATTTAAAGAGGCTCGCTCTGTATTAGATGAGCTCGAGCAGCTGCAGAATTCAGCATTGACGGAGCACCTGGGCGATGCTTCGCAAGATACGCTAGGAGCATAGATGAAACCGGTTTTGAGTACCGAAGAAGTCGTTCGTCTCGAGGATATCATCGAACGCGAAGGGACTTCGAAGGCCGAGCTTATGGAGCTAGCGGGTGAGTTTGCCGCTAACGAGGTCTTGAAGCTCAATCCCGATCGGGTTCTCGTTTTGGTCGGTTTTGGTAATAATGGTGGCGACGGTTGGGTTGCCGCCGATATCCTGAGCCATAAGGGTGTGGACGTGGATATCGTTTCTCCGGTTGAACCGGATGAGATTCCTGCTGCTCTGGCACGTCATGTTGCTCGTCGTACTGCCGGCCGCGATGTGCACGTTTGCGTCGGCCCCTCGCGTGATGAACTCGAGGTTTTGATCGATAAGGCCGATGTTGTTGTCGATGCCATTTTTGGTACCGGTTTCCACGGGAATCTGCGTGCGCCGTTCTCCATTTGGATTCCTACGGTCAATGAATGCGCCGATTGTGTCGTATCCATTGATGTTCCCTCGGGCCTGAATGCCGAGACGGGCGTTGTTGATGACGACTGCATTCGTGCCGAGCGCACGGTGACGATGATTGCGCCCAAGATTGGTCTGTATAGCGCTGATGGCCCTGAGTATGCTGGCGATTTGATCTGCGGCAATCTTTACGACCGTCTTGACGAGGTCATCGATGATGTCGACCACGCCGCCGAGATTGTCGAGCCCGGTGACTTAGTTGATTACTTTGCTCCGCTACCATCGAATATCGATAAGTATTCCCGTGGCTCCGTGCTTATTGTCGCCGGATCTGCGCAATATCCTGGTGCTGCCATTATGGCGGCCAAGTCTGCAGCTCGCGCGGGTGCTGGTTACGTGGCAGTCGCGGCTCCTGACGCCTGCGCTAATCTCATTCGCATGGCACTCCCTTCGATTCCCGTCTTTGCTATTCCGTCTGATTCCCGCGGCTCCTTTGGCGCCGCTGCGCGCATGACGGTGTGCGAGATCGCAAAGAAGTACAGCTGCGTGCTGTGCGGTCCCGGTATGACGACGTCTGCTGGCGCTATGCAGGTGGTTTCGGGCTTGCTCGAGCTTGATGTACCGCTAATTTTGGACGCCGATGCACTCAACTGCCTTGCTAAGATTGCCATTGACGGTATTGATAGTAACCCCGAGATGTATCGTCGCGAGCAGCCGTTGGTTATGACGCCGCACTATCGTGAGCTTTCGCGTCTGGTTGCCGGTGACGAGGTGAACGACCTTGGTACCGCGATTGCAGCTGCGCAGAAGGTTGTCTGGGCTGCAGGCTCCGACAATCTGGTGGTCATAGCCAAGGGGCCGACGACGGCTATCTGTGGCGTTGAGCGCGTGCTGCTGCCACTCTCGGGTCCGGCTTCTCTGGCAACTGCCGGTTCGGGTGATGTTCTCGCGGGTATTTTGGCCGGCACGCTTGCCACCATGCGCGACGAGATGGATCGTTGGGAGTTACTGTATTCGTACGCCGTTGCACTTCACAGCTATGCCGGTTTTGCCGCGGCGACGGAGTATGGTGAGAAGAGCGTCATCGCGACCGATCTTATCGACTTGATCGGTCCTGCCATGGAACTGGCGGCAAAGGATGCGCTCGAAGATCTGGGAATCATGGACGAAGGGTCGGATGACTAATCATGAATAAAGCCGATTTGACGCGCTGGTCCTGGGTCGAGATCGACCGCGGGGCGCTCCGTCGCAACACGAGGGCCTATAAGAACTTGCTGAATCCACGTCAGCGCCTGTGCTGCGTGGTCAAGGCCGATGCTTATGGTCATGGAGCTGTTGAGTGCGCCAAGATCATGTATTCGGCCGGTGCCGACATGTTTGCCGTGGCGACGGTTAACGAGGGCGTTGGGCTCCGACAGGGCGGGATTACGAAACCCATCCTCATCCTAAGCGAGCCGCCTATCGAGGCCATTCCGACGTTGCTCGAGTTTGATATCATGCCCTCGGTCTATACGTCTGACTTTGCTCTTGCGTATGGCGAATGTGCCGTCGCGGCGGGCAAAGTGGGCAAGTATCATCTCGCCATCGAGACGGGCATGAATCGTATCGGCGTTCACTACACGCAGGTGCTCGACTTTGTACGCGGCATCAGTTTCCATCGCGGTATTCAGTGCGACGGCGTATTTACGCACTTCGCCACGGCCGATGAACCTTCGGGCTGGGACTACAAGCTGCAGTGTCAGCGCTTTACCGAGGCCGTTCAGGCCATTAAGGATGCGGGTTTTGAGTGCGGTATCGTGCACTGCGCCAACACGCCGTCCTCGATGCTCGACCCCTCGATGCATTTTGATATGATCCGCGCCGGCGTTGGCTTGTATGGCATGCAGCCGTGCGAGCTGAGTGGCCGCGTGATGCAGCTTGATCCCGTCATGAGCGTCCACGCGCGTGTGACGCGCGTGGCGCATCCTGCGATGGGCGAGGGCGTGGGCTACGGCTTTACCTACCGCGTACCGCGCACGCGCGTTCAGATCTGCACCCTTCCGATCGGTTATGCCGATGGCCTTTCGCGTACGCTTTCCAATCGTATGGACGTGCTGTATCGCGGCGAGCGTGTGCGTCAGGTGGGCAATATCTGCATGGACCAGTTTATGGTCGCCATTCAGTCCAACCCGGCGCATGAGATTCCCGAGGCCGAGTATGGTGACGAGATGATCATTGTCGGCCGCGATGGAGATGCCGAGATTACCATGGACGAGATGGCGCGCCTACGCGGCACGATTAACTACGAGGTCGCTTGCGGCTTTGGTATGCGTCTCGACAAGGTCTACGTGTAGGAGTCGCTATGGGCGTCATGCACATCCCCGGCCATAGCCATCAGGCGCCGCGTGAGGTCGCACTCGAGGAGATCGAGGCCGTTCTGGGCGATTGTCACCTTTGCCAGCTTTACCAGTCGCGCCATAACATCGTGTTTGGCGTGGGAAACCCCCACGCTCGCGTGATGTTTATTGGCGAGGCGCCGGGCCGCAATGAGGATTTGCAGGGCGAGCCCTTTGTGGGGGCGGCAGGCGAGGACCTCAACGGCATTTTGTCGCTGGCGGGGCTCAAACGCGAAGACGTCTACATTGCCAACGTGCTTAAGTGCCGCCCGCCGGGAAACCGCAATCCGCGTCCCGAGGAAGTGCTGGCTTGCTCGCCGTTTTTGCGTGAGCAGATTCGAAGCATCTGGCCCGATATTATTGTGACGCTCGGCAACCCCGCGACGCACTTTGTGCTAAAGACCGAGATTGGCATTACTAAGCTGCGCGGCAGGTTCCACCAGATGGGGCATTTTGTGGTAATGCCCACGTTCCATCCGGCAGCAGCGCTGCGCAATCCGGCGTGGCAGGAGCTGCTGGAGGAAGACTTTAAGATGCTGGGCGACTATCTGGAGCGACATCCCGCGCCAGAGGACGCCTCGGAATAATAAGGAGCATATATGTCCCTGGAGCGCCTGGGGGTAGGTACTTACAAAACGACTTGCGCTGCCGATACGGAGTACTTTGGCGAGCTAATTGCACCGTGCCTTGAGGACGGCGACGTGCTCATCCTGACCGGTGGCCTGGGAGTGGGCAAAACTCACTTTACCAAGGGCGTCTCGCGCGGGCTGGGCGATGGGCATATGGTTACGAGCCCTACGTTCGCGCTCATGGCCGTTCACGATCAAGGTCGTATTCCGCTGTTTCACTTTGATCTATACCGCCTGGAGCATGCCTACGAGCTCGAGGATACGGGCATTTTCGATGTGCTGGGCTATGAGGGTGCTTGCCTGCTGGAATGGGGCGAACAATTCCAGGACGAGCTGACGGATGAGTATCTTTCGGTGACGCTCAAGCGTGATGAGGGCGACAGCGATGTGCGAACGATAACGCTTGAGGCGCACGGTGACCGCGCAATGGAGCTTTCCCATTTGATTGATAAGGCTGTACAAGATGAGCTTGCATAACGACAACGCGCTGGTGGTGGCGCTCGATACCTCGACCGACATGCTTGCCTGCGCGGCAAGCTGGATTGATGGGCAGACGGGCGAGACGAAGCTCGTGAGTGGCGACCACATGTGTCGCCGTCACGCCAACGTTGAGCTCGTGAATACCGTTGATGGCGTGCTGGCTCAAGCCGGTCTGGATCGCAGCGATGTTGGTTGCTATGTGGTCGGCCGCGGCCCGGGGTCCTTTACGGGTGTGCGCATCGGCATCTCCACTGCCAAGGGCCTCGCGCGTGGTGCCAATGTTCCGCTGCTGGGCGTGTCGACGCTCGACGCTTACGCTTGGACGGCGTGGAAGGCTGGCGTGCGCGGCAAGCTTGGTATCTTGGCCGATGCTATGCGCGGTGAGGTATATCCGGCGCTGTATATGCTGGTCGATGAGGGTCCCGAGCGTCAATTTGAGCGCGAACACGTGGTCAAGGCCGCCGTGGCGCTCGATGAGTGGCGCCGAGCAGCGGACTGGGACCAGGTTCAGCTGACCGGTGACGGTCTCGTGCGCTATGGCAAGCTGCTGGGTGAGGACGAGACCGCCCGCTGCGTGGAGCGCGACCTGTGGTGGCCTTCGGGCGAGGGCTTGCTGCTCGCGCACGCTGCGGGTGACGGCGATCCGGCTCGCGTCCTGCCGATTTACACGCGCCTTTCGGATGCCGAGGAAAACGAGCGCAAGCGTCTTGGTCTTGCCGAGAGCGCGCAGAGCGAAATTACGGGCGTTGCCGATGAGCTCGCCGGTCGTCATCTGCAGTTCCGTCCCATGGGCGCGGCGGATGCCGAGGGCGCAAGCGCGCTGGAGGCTGCCTGCTTTGAAGGTGCCGGACACAAGGCGTGGACGCCGGGCATGTTCCTGTCCGAACTGGGCGAGGACGTCGCTGCGCCGCGTAGTTGGTGGGTAGCGCACGACGACGGCAAGCTGCTGGGCCTTGCCGGCGGTATGGTCGTGGACGGTGATGTGCAGATTCTGGATGTCGCCGTCGACCCGGCACATCGCCGTGAGGGCATTGCCCGCAAGCTGCTGTCGCATGTGAGCTATGATGCCCAGATGCTCGGCTGCACCACGGCTTCGCTCGAGGTCGAGGACGGCAACGAGGGAGCGATCGCGCTTTATAACGCTCTGGGCTTTACCGAGGCAGGACGGCGCCGCGGCTACTATGGTGCCGGCAAGGATGCCATCGTCATGACGGCTCCGCTGCCCCTGGTGCTTCCGGTCGATAACGCCTCGCCCGAGCCGACGGCAGCCGAGCAGCGCGCCGCATCCA
>URNQ01000122.1 GCA_900549245.1 uncultured Collinsella sp. | reverse complement strand
GTCTGTGGACGGCCCCCCCCTCCTCTGGGGCCGCCCCCCCAGCCGGTGAGACCAAGCCCTGCGACAGCAGCGACGCTGCCGGTGAGGCCGAGGAACGAACGCCTGGACATACCCTTGTTGATGATGGCCATGTCTTCTCCTATCAATAGAGAATCTTACCCGGGAGCACCTAGACGTGCCCCCGCGCAACTTGCGGACGATATATACCTTACCTACCGACGAACCCAAGTGAGGTGCCGCGCTCGGCGACCGATACATACATCCGCTTGAACGGTATTTACTACCGTTCGCCGAATTCATTGACAAATGATTCGACAGACAGTATGTATCGACGAGGTGAGATATCAGTCTTCGTCAACCCGCAGGATAGCAGTGTTATTCACCATGTCGAGTCAAACGTTTTAGCGTTAATAAAACCCGAAATCTGCAGGTAATCGCCGCGAAACAAATGATTGAAAATCGGCCAATCATGTATATCAGTTGTTTAGAAGCACGTTTAGTTTTCGGAACGGTTGGCCGACGTCTGGGCACGCTCGGCATTCCATGCAACAAGTGCCTCGTGGACTGCTTTGGCGACATCGGCCGGAACGCCTCGAACTTCTGCAATCTCCTGCTCGCTTGCCGCGCGCAAACGCTTCATCGAGCCAAAATGGCGCATAATGGCACGTTTTCTGGTGGGTCCCACGCCTGGAACATCGTCAAGCACCGAAACCGTCATAGCCTTATCGCGCAACTCGCGGTGGAACGTAATCGCAAATCGGTGGGATTCATCGCGAACCTGCTTGATTAGATAAAGCGAAGCGGAGCCGGTCGGCAGCACGACGGGAGTCTCGTCCCACGGCACGAAAACCTCCTCATCGGCCTTTGCCAAGCCACAAACTGGTATATCGAGGCCGAGCGCCTCAAGTTGCTTAATTGCAGCGGTCAATTGCGGCTTTCCGCCATCGACAACGAGTAAATCGGGGCGCGAGCCAAAGCGCTCGTCCGCCATGCGCTCAGGAGCATAGCGACGTCCCAGAACCTCGGACATCGATACGAAGTCGTTCGCCTCGTCCAATTCGGCCTGAATTTTAAAGCGACGATACTGGCCCTTGTCGGCACGGCCGTTGGTAAATACCACCATCGAAGCGACGGTAAAGGTGCCGTGCAACGTCGAGATATCGAAGCACTCGATGCGCAACGGCGGCGCAGGCAGCGCCAGCGCACTTTCGAGCTCCAGGAGCGCCTGATTGGTGCGATCGTCAGCATACCCCGTACGCATCATGTAGCGCATGAGGGCATGGCGCGCATTTTTGGAAGCCATATCGAGCAGGCGGTGCTTTTCGCCACGCTGCGGCCTATGGAGATGGCAAGAGCGTTCGCGCTTGCCCGCAAGCCACTCCCCCAACGCTTCGGCATCTTCAAGCTCGACAGAGAGATTGATCTCGGCTGGAATATCAGCCGTCTCGTCGTAATAGCGCTTAAGAAAGCCCGATTGAAGTTCTTCCTCGTCGACGTCCAGACCTTTATCGAGGATGAACTCACAAGTTCGAACCGTTCGGCCCTCGCGAACGACAAAGACGCAGGCGGCAGAGATAGTCTCTTCGCGATAGAAGCCGATGACATCGATATCGACGCTTGATGGAAAAACGACCTGTTGGCGATCGTCCAGGCCTCTAATGACTTCCAGACGACGCTTGACGCGCGCTGCACGCTCAAAATCGAGCGTCTCGGCTGCCTCCGTCATCTCGGACGTAAGCTCGTCGACGACATCCTTGCGATGGCCCGACAAGAAACGTTCGACACGCTTGACGTTCTTGGCATAGTCGGCAGGAGAAATCGCGCCGACGCATGCGCCCGGCCCGCGCCCGACATGGTAGTCAAAGCAGGGACGCCCGTTTTGCGCGCAAATCATATTGACGATGTCTTCTTCGCCCTTATGAGATTCGACGATGCGGCGGCAGCGGCGCCATTCCGCACAGGATGCCGAGCAAATAGGAATAACCTTGCGTAGCGTATCGATGGTCTCACGTGCCGCACGGCTATCGGTATAGGGGCCAAAATAGCGCGTTCCCGGTTTATGACGCTCTCGCGTGTATTTAATAGCCGGAAACAGGTCGCCCTTGGTAATGGCGATAAAGGGATAGCTTTTATCGTCTTTGAGATCGACGTTAAAGTACGGATGGTACTGGCCAATCAGATTGCGCTCGAGCACCAATGCCTCGTGCTCGGTCTCCACCACGATATAGTCGAAGCTCGCCACCAGCTGCATCATGAGCGGGATCTTTTGACGCTCGTCCTGCAGCGTCACGTATTGACGCATACGGGCACGCAAGTTTTTTGCCTTGCCCACATAGATGACATCGCCCTTGGCATCTTTCCAAAGGTAGCAGCCGGGTTGCGTGGGAACGCGCGAAACCTGTTCGGCAAGTGTTGGAATGTTGTCGTGACCTGCCACGCGCACCTACTTGCGACGAAGCAGCGCCGAGACCTCGGGCATCTTAAAGACGAAGGCAAGGCCAAAAGTTACAGCGAGCGAGACGACGCCTGCAACACAAACGTAGCCCAGGGTAATTAGGATCGAGCTGCCAAGCACTCCGACAAAGTGCTCGAGTGCCCACATGACGCCGGCGCCCGCGGCAGCGCCCAAGCCACCGAACAGTAGGCCGAAGAAACCGCCGTGCAGGATAGACTTGACCTGAAGGCCATGCAGACGACGGCGCAGCCACCACAGTGAGCATCCGACCAAGACCACGTAGTCAACGACGTACGAAAGCGCAATTGCCGGCATACCGTAGCCCAGCACCACGCCAAACAACAGCACCGAACCGGCCTGACCGATAGCGGAGTACAGGCAATAGCGGCTATAAGGTTTCATATCGAGCAGGGCCGAGAAGCTCTTCTGCATCAGCACGACCACGCCGTAGAGCGGCAGGGAAAGTGCCAGATAGATAAGGAACTCCGACACCAGCGCCACACCGGATTCATCGAACTTGCCGGCGCAGTAGATCATGTTGAGCGGACGGGCGAAGACGATCAGGTACAGCGCAAACGGAATCAGGAAAAAGAGCATCTGGGCGACACCGCGCGAAATGCCCGTGCGAACGCTGTCGTAATCCTTCTCCTGTGCATCGTGAGAGAGTTCGGTATAGAGTGCCGTCGAAAGCGAGGCGGCGATCAGCGCATAGGGCAATGTGTACCACAGGCGCGCATATGCGATGACGGAAGGGCCGGTCTCGGGCTGCACCACCAGCGCGGCGGCATTGGTAATGGAGGTCGAGACAAACATGCATACCGTGGCGAGCAGCGTCGGGATACCAAGCGCAATCGTCTGTCGCAGCGCGGGGTCCTTAAAGTCGATATGGATATGAGGATGCACGCCATGCTTGCCAAGCGCGGGAATCTGGCAGGCCATCTGGACAAAGACGCCGAGGGTCGTGCCAGCTGCGATCAAGATAATACCGGCCTGCTCGCCAAATTGTGCAGACACGGGAGCAAAGCCCATAAAGCTGGCGATGACGATAACATTGTTGAGAACCGGGGCAAACGTCGACCAGAAGTAGTCGCGGTGTGCGTTGAGAACGCCCGAAAACACCGAGCCCAAGCCATAAAACAGAATTTGGATAGCAAAGAAGCGGAACATGAACGCAGCGGTATCCATGCTGCCGCCATCGCCCGAAAGGAACGACTGCGTCCAAATAAAGCCGGGAGCAAACACAGTGCCCAGCAGCGAGATGCCGCCCAGCAGCAGAAGCAGAATACCGAGCAGGTTGCCGACATACTCGTTCGATGCCTCGCGGCCCTGCTCGCGCCTCACACCCATATACACCGGCAAAAACGCGGTAACGAGCATGCCGCCCATCACGAGCTCGTAGAGCATGTTGGGCAGGTTGTTGGCAACCTGATAGGAGGACGAGAGCAGCGACATGCCGATGGCGGCCGCCATGGCCCACGTGCGGATAAACCCGGTGACGCGCGACACGATGGTCAGGATGGTCATAAGCCCGGCGGAACGACCAACCGTGGAGTAGTCCGACGAGCCCATGTCGTCAGTGTCGTCTCGCGACGAAGAAGCTTCGGATGAGGGTGTCTGAGGCGCAGATTCTTTTGCAAAATGAGCTCCGCACTTCAATTCTTCCTGCGGCATCGCTCAGTCCTCTCTCGTAATCGGGGCGACCGTCGCCCCGCAAAATGCAATTAAATCATCAGGTGCAAGCTCAAGCTGATAACCACGCTTGCCTCCCGAAATAAAAATGGTATCCCAAAGGACACATGTCTCATCAATGAGCGTCCGGTAGCGTTTTTTCATACCGACCGGACTGCAGCCGCCGCGAACGTAGCCAGTCGCCGCAAGCAAATCCTTCACATGCATCATGGCCAAGGACTTCTCCCCCGCGGCACGCGCGGCGGACTTTAGATCGAGCTCGTCGGCAACAGGGATGCAGCACACGACGTGGTCGTTGGACGGCGTCACGCAGACCAAGGTCTTAAATCCTTGTCCGGGCTCCTCGCCAAGCTGCTCGGAAATCGCGACGCCCAGACCTGACGATTCATCGCCATCGTCTTCGTACGTATGGAGAATATAGGAGATGCCGGCGCTTTCCAGCTCGCGCATCGCATTGGTTTTTGGCGTCTTAACAGCCTTTGCCATGGCACATCCTTTCCCTCGCAGAGCGACGCAAGGATTAAGTATAGGGCCAATTCCGCTGCATATGCCATCTCGACACACAGAAGCGCCACCGAATCAGAAGGAATCGGTGGCGCGTCGGTACTACAACGTCTCTTTACTGCGCGTCGAGCTGCGCCTGACGCTCACGGTCGCGCTTGAGCAGCGGCGCCAAGAACTTGCCCGTGTAGCTCTGCGAACATGCCGCGACTTGTTCCGGCGTGCCTGAGACCACGACGGTTCCGCCGCCATTGCCGCCCTCGGGGCCCATATCGATCAGGCGATCGGCAACCTTGATGACATCAAGGTTGTGCTCGATCACCAGAACCGTGTTGCCCGCATCGACCAGGCGCTGCAACACATCGAGCAGCTGGCGAACATCCTCAAAATGAAGGCCGGTTGTGGGCTCGTCCAAAATGTAGAACGTCTTGCCTGTCTGGCGACGATGAAGCTCCTTGGCGAGCTTCACGCGCTGCGCCTCGCCGCCCGAAAGCGTCGTAGCGGGCTGGCCCAAGCTCACGTAGCCCAGACCCACGTCATATAGGGTCTGCAGCTTGCGCTTAATCTGCGGGATATTCCCAAAGAAAGCCAGTGCTTCGGTGACACTCATGTCGAGCACGTCCGAGATTGTCTTGCCGCGGTAGGTAACCTCGAGTGTCTCGCGGTTATAACGCTTACCGCCACATACCTCACAGGGGACATAGATATCGGGAAGGAAGTGCATCTCGATCTTGATCTGACCATCGCCCTTGCACGCCTCGCAGCGACCGCCGCTTACGTTAAAGGAGAAACGTCCCGGCGAGTAGCCGCGCGCCTTCGACTCCGGCGTGCTTGCAAATAGCGCACGCAGATCATCCCACAGGCCAATATAGGTCGCAGGGTTCGAACGCGGCGTGCGACCGATCGGTGACTGGTCGATATCGATTACCTTATCGATGCACTCGATGCCCTCAATCTTCTTGTACGGCCCCACGGGACGCGTCGAACGATGAATGGCATTCGTAAGAGCGGGCGCAATCGTATCGGTGACCAGGGAGCTCTTGCCCGATCCCGAAACACCGGTAACGACCGTGAGCGTACCGAACTCAATCTTGGCGGTAACGTTTTTGAGGTTGTTAGCGCGGGCACCCGTGATCTTAAGACAGCCACGGCCGGGCTTGCGGCGCTCATCGGGCACGCGGATCATCCGCTTGCCGGTCAAATAAGCACCCGTCATGGAATCGGGGCACGCCATGATATCGGCAGGCGTTCCCGCGGGGCCCCCAGGTCCGAGGCCCAGCG
>URNQ01000121.1 GCA_900549245.1 uncultured Collinsella sp. | reverse complement strand
GTTTGACCAGTTCCTGACCACCATTGCCGCCGATGATGCCGCTGCCGGCGACATCATCGAGTGCCGCGTGCCCCGCAGCATGCCCGAGGGCTGCCGCGTCCGCGTGATTCGCAGTCAGCGTGCCATCGACGCCGCCGGCGCCGCACTCAAGCGCGATGTGCTGCGCCGCCGAGCTGTTGATGTGTCCGTCGTGGCACGCCTGGGCGAGCCGTTTACCGTCACACTCACCTGCTGTGACAGCCCCGCGCTCACCGCCACCGCCACGGGCTTCACCGTCGAGGCCGCCAAGACCCGCGCCATCGAGGCGGCAGACCTGGTTGAGCATGTGGGCCGCATGGGCTCCTCGCCCTTTGAGGCAGCGAGCTTTGATGTGACGCTCGATGAGGGCTGCGGCATGGGCTTCTCCGCTGTGCACAAGGTACGCACCGCCGCTTGCAAGGCGCTGGAAGAGGCCATTCTGGCACCGTACGCGGAGCGCGCGACAACACTCGAGTTGCCGGTGCTCGACAAATGTTCGCGCCCCATGCCCGAGCACTACCGCGACGAGCCGCAGATCTGCGCCACTGTCACCTCGCTCGAGGCCGCCGAGGCAGCTCGCGCCGAGGGCGCCGCGCGCATCTACATGACCACCGATGCGCTCGAGGCTGTCGGGCTCTCCCCTGCCGATGTATTTGAGCAGGGTATCGTGCCCGTACTCGACGAGGTCTGCCGCGCCGTTGACCACGAGCGCGTCGATCCCTGGATCAATGCCGGAGCCACCGTCGCCGTCGGCAATATCTCCGAGCTTGCCCTGGCCGCCCAGGTTGGCGCCACGGCCGAGATTCGCTCTTGCCTGCCGGTTCATAACACGCCCTGCATGGAAGCGCTTGCCGAGCGCGGAGCCGGTGCGTTTTGGTTCTCGCCCGAGATCACGCTCGACGAGATTGTCTCGCTCGGCGCCGCCGCGCCCGCGGCTCTGGGCATCACCGTCTTTGGCCGCCCGCGCGTCATGACAAGCGAGCATTGCATTCTGCAGGTTGCCAACGGCTGCATCCACGATTGTGCCAACTGCCGCCTGCGTGCCCGCAAGCTCTCGCTCAAGAATATCGACGGAAAGGTCATGCCCGTCCGCACCGACATCCACGGCCGTTCTCGCCTGTACGATGCCTACCCCATCGACCTCACGCCGCAGGTTCCTCAGCTGCTCGATGCTGGCGTGCGTCGTCTCATGGTGGACGGAACACTGCTCGAGACGGATGAGGTGGGCCGTTTGGCAACCTGCGCCCGTCGGGCCGCCGAGCCGGCGCAGCCCGGCCGCAAGCCCGCCGCCCGCCTACGCGGGGCGACCTCGGGCTGCATGTTTGTGGGAATCAGCTAACCGAAAGGCTTACACGTGAACGAAGAACCTCAAGTCCTCTACTGCGACGCCTGGCTCATGGCCATCGACAAGCCTGCCGGCATGATCGTCCACGGCGACGGCACCGGCGAGCGCACGCTCACCGACTACGCCAGCGACCTGCTGCTGGCGATGGGCGACGGCTTTGCCGCGACCGACATGCAGCCGCTCAACCGCCTGGACCGTGACACCACCGGCGTGGTGTTGTTCTCGCTCGACAAGCAGACGCAGCCCGCCTTTGACCAGATGGTCATCGACCACGCTTTCGAAAAGCACTACCTGGCGCTCGCCGAGGGCAAGATCGACTGGAACGAAAAGCTCATCGACAAGCCCATCGCCCGCGACCGTCACGACAGCCGAAAGATGCGCGTCGGCGCCAGCGGCAAGCCGTCTCAAACGCGCGTGAAGGTGCTCAAGCGTCTTAAGAGCCGTCGTGGCCTGTCCACGCGCTCGTATATCGATGTCGAGCTGCTCACCGGCCGCAAGCACCAAATCCGTGTGCATCTGGCGAGCGAGCATCATCCCTTGGTTGGCGACGACCTGTACGGAACGCCGCGCCCCTGCGGCCTGATGCTCCACGCCCACAGCGTGTCCTTCACGCATCCCGTAACCGGCGAGCACATTCACATCGAAGCCCCCTGCCCCTGGGAGCCCTAAATCCTTCAAAAAAAGGGACAGGTTTATTTTGATAGGTTTTATCTGGTCAAACGTCAAGCCGCCACGATGACTCAGCCGCGGTCCCAAAACGTCTCGATCTGTAACAGTTAGAACCCATTTTCCGGTCTATCTGTTACAGATCGAGACATTCGAATCCCCCTCAAAGGAAAATCTCAATCTGTAACAGTAACTCGGCAAAATCAGCCTCAGATGTTACAGATTGAGACAAAGGGACGGCGCGGTTCGGAAGTATCTCAATCTGTAACACCTGGCCCACTTTTAACGGTCTAGTTGTTACAGACTTAGACAAAACCGGCAGACAACGAAAGCGGCAACGCCCGTAATGGACGTTGCCGCTTTTCTATTGAGAAAACTAAATGGTTTTGGCCTCGCCCCGTTGCTAGACCGTGATGACGTTTTCCATCGCCTGGTACTTGGCGGGCACCTCACCCGCGGTGATAATCGTTGCGTCGCGGAAGTCCGCAAACTTGACGGGCGCCACCATGCCAAATTTGCTGGCATCCGAGATTACGAAGCGTTTGGCCGTATGGCGCATCGAGATGCGCTTGACCTGTGCCTCCTCGATATCGGGCGTCGTAAAGCCCTGCTCGGCGGCAATGCCGTTGGAACCCCAAAAGCCACAGTTGAAGTTGTAGCGTTCTAGAGTTGCCAAGGCATCGGGGCCAACGAGCGCCTCGGTCTCGGGTTTGAGCTCGCCGCCCAGCACCACGGTACGCATGCCGCGCAAAGCGAGATGCTGAGCATGGAGCACGGAATCAGTCACATAGGTTACCCCTTCGAGATGCGGAAGATGCTCGATGAGCCTGAGCGTCGTCGAACCCGAGTCGATGTATACAAAGCTCTCGGGCTCCACGAGCGCCGCCGCACGGGCGCAGATACGCTCCTTGTCGTCGTTATGGAGATCACTGCGCTCACTGATCGTTAGGTCGCGCGTCACGTGCGCGCGCTCCAGACTTGTCGCACCTCCGTGCACCTTGGCGATACGGTGCGCGCGGTCGAGCGTCTGCAGATCGCGCCGAATGGTAGACGCTGTCACGCCCAGGGCCTCGGCAAGCTCCGGCACCGTTACCGAGCCGGCCTGCTGCACCATCGACACGATCGCGTTGAGCCTATCCTCCGCAAGCATCGCTTAGTCCTCCTCGGGGTACACGACTCCCCAGTCGGCGCGAAGCTTGGTCATAAGCTCCATTACATCAGAGGCATAGCTCAGAAGCTCGCGCTTGGAGTCGTCACCGGCGACGGCCTTCTCGAGGTCAGCCATCTCGTAGCACAGCGCGTAGGCCTCGGTGCCGGCGTGGACCTCCTCACGGTGACCGTCTGCAGTCCACACGATGATCGCATGGTCGGCACGCGGATACTCGTTGACCTCGATATAGCACTTGTCAAAGCTGATGACCGAGCGCTTGGGCTGCTTCGAGTGGAGCGTAAGGCTCACGACGCCCAGCTGCTGCTCGGCGTTTCGGCAGACAATGCCGCCCGCGACGTCAACGCCAGTCTCACAGGTGTTGCCCAGAGACACGACCTCAGCGGGCTGGCTTGCCATAAAGAGGCGCATGACGGACAGGGCATACACGCCAATGTCGAGCATGGCGCCGCCGGCAAGGCTGCGGTTGTAGAAGCGGTTGGTCAGGTCGCCGTACTCCTTATAGCTGCCAAAGTTGAGCTGGGCGAGGTTCATGTGGCCAAAGTCGCCCGCATCCATGCGACGGCGCAGCTCCTGATACAGCGGCATGTGGAGCACCGTGGTGGCATCCATAAGGACCACGTTGTGCTCGTCGGCGATGGCGCGGGCCTCGTCGAGCTCGGCAGAGTTGAGGGTAATGGCCTTCTCGCAGAGCACGTGCTTGCCGGCGGCCAGCGCGGCACGCAGATAGGTGATATGCGTGTTGTGCGGCGTGGTGATATAGACAGCGTCGATGTCCGGATCGGCGTAGAGGTCTTCGACCGTGTCATAGACCTTCTCGATGCCATACTGCTCGGCAAAAGTCTGAGCCTTGGACAGCGTGCGGTTGGCGACGCCCGCGAGCTTGCGGCCGGCAAGAGCGAGGGACTGGGCCATCTGGTTGGCGATAACGCCGCACCCGATCACGGCCCAGCGGAGCTCGGGAGCCGTAAAGATGTCGTTAGGGAACGGCTTGTCCTGGACCGAAGCGAATGCTGCTTTGGCGGCTGCCGCGGCGTCGAGTGGAGCCTGCTTGGAATCTGCCATATGTGCCTCCTGGGTCATGGAGCGTCTAACATTTCTGCCGTCTCTATATTCGCACAAATTAGCGCGTATGTGCGTACTTTTGCGTATATAACCGCCAAATGGTCATAATACAGCCGCAGACGGCGCTTATACACGCATAGCCACGCAATCCTACGCACACAAATACGCACAAATGCGCACTAATCATTACTCAGAGACGGGGAATTCTGCTTAGAACTCGAAAGACAGGATGATCCGCTTCGCCTCGTCGCTCATGGCGCGCTGCAGCTCTAAGGACCGTCCCAAACTGCCGACAGAAAAGGAACGTCCCAAACTGCAGACAGAAAAAGAACGTCCCCAGGCGCCGGCATTTCAAGAGCACTCATTTAAGTCTGTCCCCAATAAGTGCAATCACTCATGTAAGTCTGTCCCCAATGAGTGGGAGCAATCAGAGACTCTTTGCGAGGGAGGCCGGACGTGGCCTTCCTCGTTTTTATTCATGGACTTTAGTCCGTGCCGCACGGCACGCGCGGCATAGAAAGCCACCCGTTCAGCGGGTGGAGGCCAATTTCCGCTACGCGACAAAAACCTTCCCCCTAGCATGAGGATTGTTCAGGTCATCATGCTAGGGGGAAGGTGATTGCTGTGGCCCAGAAAGCCAACAGCCTCGCGCACACGAAATGGCTGTGCAAGCACCGCATCGCACCGAGATCAAGCTCATCGCCGCCATCGTCGAGAAGCACCCCAAGGTGCGCTTTGCCGCGAGCTGCACCTCGGCCCACGCCGACCTCTACGACCGCATGGAGCAGGCCCTGTGCGAGCGCGTGGCCAACGCGGTGGAGGTCGTCCGCTCCGGCATCAGCCCCGCGTTTCTTGTCCACACCGGTCCAAACCTCGTGGGTGTGGCGGTCCAGGGACTCTAGCGGAGGCGGGGCGTCCTGCCCCAAAAACAAATGCAAAAGACGAGCGCTTCTTGCCGCTCAATTGGCAAGAAGCGCTCGTCTTTTCTTAACGCGTTGTATGGCGGAGAGAGCGCAAGTTACGCGAGCGCCCTTCTTGCCAGCTCGGCCGCGCCGAGGATTCCTTGGTCGCCGCCGCAGCCCGGGGCGCAGATGTAGCTCTCCATGTCCTTAAGCTCGGCGGTCTGGATGTAGCCACCCAGATATTCGAGGGTCTTCTTGCGGACGATGCCGTAGAGCTGCTCCTGGTGCATCACGCCGCCGCCGAGGACGATGCGGCGAGGCGAGTACATGAGCACGAGGTTCGCGCACATCTGCCCCAGATAATCCCCCTCGAGCGCCCACACCTCATCGTTGTCCGCGAGCTCGGCCGCGGGCTTTCCCCAGCGCGCGGCGATGGCGGGGCCGGAGGCGAGGCCCTCGAGACAGCTCGCGTGGCTCGGGCAAACGCAGCGTCCCTCCTCGGTGGGACGGGTCCTTACCAGCATGTGGCCGGCCTCGGGGTGCAGCATGCCGTGAAGGAGCCTGCCCGCGCACATGACGCCCGCGCCCACGCCGGTGCCAATGGTCACGTAGACGGCGTCCTCGAGCCCCTTGCAGCAGCCGAAGACCACTTCGCCGAGGCAGGCAACGTTCACGTCCGTGTCGTAGGCCACCGGAATCCCGAGGACGTCGGCGAACGCGGCGCGAAGACCATAGCCTCGCCACGCGAGCTTGGGGGTCTGCAGGATGGAGCCGTAGCGCTCGTCGGCGGGGTCGACGCAGGTCGGGCCGAAGGCGCCGATGCCCAACGCGTCCACATCGCGGGCGGCGAACCACTCGATCATCTGCGGGACGGTCTCGGCGG
>URNQ01000120.1 GCA_900549245.1 uncultured Collinsella sp. | reverse complement strand
GATAAAGTCGCTCTGACGCGATCATCGTCCTCGAACACGGCCGCATCATCGAGCGCGGCAACCACGACGAGCTGATCGCCAAGCGCGGGTACTACTACCAGCTGTACACGGGTGCGTTTGAGCTGGAGTAGGAACGGTTACTGACGGAGGGTTCCCCGGGGCGTCGGGGTAATTCCTCCGTGCTCAAACATTCTCGCTTCGCTGCGAAACTGCGCGCGGAGGAAATACCCCGCCGCCCCGGGGCACCCTCCTGCGCGCAATCAGCCCGTCATTTAGAACGGAATAAAGGTTAGTGAGGCCCTGGCCGTTTGACCAGGGCCTCGTTTTGTTAGTCTTTTTGGAACGGGGCTTTTTAGCTACCCTGTGCCAAATACGGCGTCATGCTTCGACGGCACCAGATTGGGTAGCTAAAAAAGCCCCGTCCCAAAAAGACTACCCGCGCCAAATGAGCTACTTGAGGAGTTGTGCCATGGCGTTGACGAATTTTTGGACTTGGAGGGTGGGCTCGAGCGGATAGTGCAAAAAGACTGGCACCTCGCGACCGCACAGGAACGGCACGCCCACAAAGGCCGGGTGCACCCCCGACCACGCGCCGCAGGTGAGCACCGCGTCGCCCTTTTCCTCCGCCTCGTTAAAGAGCGCAAAGTCAAAGCTATCCACATCGATCACGTCCACGCCGCCGTCTGCCAAAAGATCGATACGCAGGCTGTCCATAGCGTCGTTGCCGTGGCGGAGTACACGCAGGCGCATACCCTCCAAGTCGGCAACCGTGATGCGCGTCTTGCGGGCCAGCGGGCTCGTGCGCGGCACGTCGATATAAAACGGCACGTTGACAATGCGGAGCTTTCGGCAGGCATCGCCCCAGCGCGGGGTCGAAAAACTCGACTGCACCACATCGACCTCGCGGCCCAAGCTGCGCATGACGGTCTCGCGCTCGTCATAGAGGTCGCTTACCGGCACGATCTCAAATCGCAGCGACGGTTCCAGATCGTGGATGCCCGACCACATCGACAGCGTCTGGCGCCCCGGGCACATCATCGACACACCCAGACGCACGGCACCGCCATCGCCCGCCGCGCGTCGGGCGCGGCGCAGCGCGTCCTCGGACTGCCGCATGATCGAGCGCGCGTCGTCCACCAGCAGAGCGCCCGCCGGCGTCACCTTAACACCAGAATGCGAGCGCTCGAACAACGTGATGCCAAACTCGGCCTCGAAGCCCGACACCTGCTTGACGAGCGCCGGGGTCGACACGCGCAATTTTGCCGCCGCCCGTGAGAAGCTTCCCAGCTCCGCGGCGGCCGATATGGCCTCGAGTCGTCGATCGTACACGTCAATCTCCCGTTTTCGCGCCCGTGGCCACATGGTGCCATAGGGGGTTGTTTTCGCAGGTCACGCGCTCAATTGAGAATAAACTGCATCGCACAGTGTAAACCTACGGTTAACGCCATTCTAACAAATATGCAATTCACCTGCGCAAATGCAAAGCATACGATAACCAGCGAAAACCACGTGGGTCGGTTAATGGGAGCGACCCACCGGGAGGCACAAGAAGGGAAGTTCCTATGAGCAATTGGCTTAAGCTCGAGGGCGATGTCTGCGCCGTGACCGGCGCGCTCGGCGGTATGGGCGTCGAGATTTGCCGCGAGTTCGCCCGCAACGGCGCCAACGTCGTCATGCTCGACCTGGACGAGGAGAAGGTCAAGGCCGCTGCCGCCGACCTTGCTGCCGAGTTTGGCATCCACGCCGAGGGTTACAAGATGAACGCCACCGACGAGGCCGAGGTTCAGGCTGCCGTCGACGCCACCATCGCCGACTTCGGCCGTGTCGACGTCCTCGTCAACACCGCCGGCATCCTGCGCTTCGCCGCCATGGAGGACCTGCCGCTGAGCGACTGGGAGCAGGTGCTCAACGTCAACCTCACCGGCTACTTCATCACCTCGCAGCGCTTTGGTCGCGAGATGATCAAGGCCGGCCAGGGCCGCCTGGTTCACATCTCCACCGTCGCCAGTCACTCCCCCGAAACGTTCTCGGGCGTGTACAGCTCCACCAAGGCGGGCGTCAACATGATGTCCAAGATGCTGGCTGCCGAGTGGGGTCCCTACGGCGTGCGCTCCAACTGCGTCGAGCCCTGCTTCGTCAAGACCCCCATGTCGGCAAGCTTTTACGCCGATCCCGAGGTCGAGAAGAGCCGCAGCCGCCTCATCGCCACGCGTCGCATCGGCGAGGTCAGCGATATCGCCAACGCCGTCATGTTCCTGGCGTCCACGCGCTCAGACTTTACCACCGGCGACGCCATCAAGGTCGACGGCGGCTTCTCCAACATGATGGGCGACCTCACCGCCAAGCCCGGCGGCCGCCGCGCCTTTGCCGACAACTACCTCAAGAACAAGGGCGTCGAGCTCTGGTCCGATGAGTCCGGCGTCGCAAAGCCGACTGACCAGTAAACCAGCCCGGTAGAAAGGGGCGCGGGGCAAGCACCTCGGCGGCGTTTGCCCCTCCCCTCCCCCCGTATCGATTAGAAAGAGTCCAATGGCTTCCACCAACTCCAACAAGGGTCGCGCCGTCGTGCTTTCCGCCGCGTGCGTCACCATGTTCTTCATCAGCTCCATCGCGCTGTACTCCGTCGTGTCCAAGAACCTGCTCGCCGTCTACCCCGAGTGGTCCAGCGCCCTTACCTGGGCCTTCCCGGTCTTTCAGACCATCATGGCCGTGACGGGCATCTTCGCCGGCCGCATCTCCGATAAGATCGGCCCGCGCAACGTCGTGATCGCTGCCGCCGTGTGCTACGGCGTGGGCTGGTTCATGTCCGGCACCGTCACCGAGCCGTGGCAGTTCTACCTGTGGTTCTCGCTCGTCGCCGCCATCGGCAACGGCCTGGGCTACAACCCCGCGCTCACCACCGGCCAAAAGTGGTTCATCGACAAAAAGGGCCTCGCCTCCGGCATCACCCTTGCCGCTTCGACCGCCGGCCCCGCCGTGCTATCCCCGGTGCTCGCCTCGCTGCTCATCCCGAGCCTTGGCATCTTTGGCGCCCTTAAGGCACTCGGCGTCATCTTCTTTGTGACGATCGCCGCCTCCGCCCTGTTCCTGAAGGCCCCCGAGGCCGGTTGGCTGCCCGAGGGCTTCGAGGCCCCCAAGGGCGGCGCGCACGCCGGCACCTTCGGCGACCTCACCCCGGGCGAGATGGTCAAAACCCCGCGCTTCTGGGTCCTCATCGCCACCTTCGCCTTCGCCGCCACCGCGGGCACCCTGCTCGTGGGCAAGGTTGCCTCCATCGCCGCCGTCCAGCTCTTCGCCGACCCCACGAGTGCCGCAGCCGTCGCCCTCGGCGGCGTGGTCGTCTCCGTCAACACCTGCGCCAACCTGGTCGGTCGCCTTTCCTTTGGCCAGATCATCGACAAGATCGGTGCCTACAAGTCGCTGCTCATCAGCCTTGTCGTGACCATCGTCGCCCTCGTCATCATGTCGATGAGCTTTACGCAGAGCATGTTCTTTGTGGCGCTCGCCCTGCTTGGCTTTAGCTTTGGCGCCCTGCTCGTCATCTACCCGCCGCTCACCGGTGGCGCCTTCGGTACCAGCAACATCGGCGTCAACTACGGCATCATGTTTTTGGGCTACGCCGCCTCTACCTGGATCAGCCAGCCCATCACTGCCGTGCTGTATCACGCCGAGGCCGGCAGCGCCGCCTACCAGCAGTCCTTCTACGGCGCCATCGTGATCGCCGCCATCGCCGTCGTGCTCACCCTCTACATGATGGTCTCCGACAGCAAGAAGAAGTCCGCCTAGTTTTGCTTGACGCGGCAAGGGCCGTCCTCTTGCCGCATTCCACCGGTCACCAGTATTAAGGAGTCGAAATGTCTGAGCTCAACCCCGTCCGCATTGCCGTTATCGGCGCCGGTGCCATGGGCCGCAACCACATCCGCTTTGTCACCGAGGAGCCCGAGGCCGAGCTCGTCGCCATCGCCGACGCCTTTGAGGGCGCCCGCGCCACGGCCGAGGCCGCTGGCGTGCCGTTTTACACCGATCCCGCCCAGATGATGGACGAGGTCAAACCCGAGGCCGTCATTATCGCCACCCCCAACGACCTGCACCTGGGCGTTGCTCGCGAGGCCATCAAGCGCAACATCGTGCCGCTGGTCGAAAAGCCGATCTCCAACGATCTCGAGGATGCCCAGGCTTTCGCCGCCGAGGCCGAGACCGCCGGCGTGCCCGTGCTCGTGGGTCAGCACCGTCGCCACAACCCCTTCGTCAACAAGGCCAAGGAGATCATCGAGTCCGGCGAGCTGGGCAAGCTCACCGTGTCGAGCTTCCACTACATGATCTATAAGAATGACGAGTACTTCGATGTCGAGTGGCGCCGCAAGAAGGGTGCCGGACCGATCTTGGTCAACCTGGTTCACGACGTGGACCTGCTCCGCTACCTGCTGGGCGAGCCCGTCGCCGTCCAGGGCATGCAGTCCAGCGCCGCCCGCGGTTTTGAGACCGAGGACTCCGCCGTGGTCAACGTCCGTTTTGCCGATGGCGCGCTTGCGAGCATGACCATCTCCGACGCCACCGCCAGCCCCTGGAACTGGGAGGCAACCGCTCGCGAGGATCCGCAGTACCGCCCCTTCGACGCCGACGCCTACTTTATCGGCGGAACCTTGGGTGCCCTTTCGCTGCCCCGCCTGCACCAGTTCTCCTACGACGGCGCCTCCAACTGGCACAAGCCGCTGCAGATGGAGATTCCGGCCGTCGACCCGGCGCTTCCCCACAAGATGCAGCTCAAGCACTTTGTGAAGGTCGTCCGCCGCGAGGTCGAGCCCGTCGTGACCCCCGCCGACAACGTCAAGACGCTCACGCTTCTCAACGCCATCAAGGAGGCCGCCGAGACCGGCCAGCTCGTCGAGCTGTAATGCCTTAAGAGCGGACCGCGGCGAAAGCCCCATGCCGAGTCCCTCGGTCCGCCACAAATAAGCCCCTCTTCTTTGCCCCGCGAGCAGCCTCCTGCCCGCGGGGCTTTTTGACTACATTGGTAATGATTTTTCTGGGACGGGGGGCTATTTTGCGCCTCAGCTTGGTTCGTTCGCCGCGAAATGGGCCTATCTACTACGTTTAACCGATCGCCCTCAACCATGCCAAATTTCGCGGAATAAAAACCGCAGGTAAACGGGTTGCGCATTTTCGGAAAACCGGGGGATGGTCGACCCACACGGTTCAAACGTAGTAGATAGGCCGCTTTCGTGGTTCCACGCCAAAACAGTCTTTTTTGAGCGAAGTGGCAGGTGGTATCCTTGGTAGCTCTGTGCTGCAAACGCACCTTAAACGCAAGGAGTCTCATGGATCTTATCGCCCAGCTCGCCCGCGAGCTCAACCTTAAGGCTGACAACATCGAGGCAGCCGTCAAGCTCATCGACGAGGGCAACACCATTCCCTTTATCTCGCGCTACCGCAAGGAAGCAACGGGCGGCATGGACGACGTCGCCCTGCGCGCACTCGACGAGCGCCTGTCTTACCTGCGCAATCTTGAACAGCGCAAAGAGGACGTCATCCTGCTCATCGACGCCCAGGGCAAGCTCACGCCCGAACTCGAGCAGCAGATCCGCGAGGCCACGCAGCTCCAGCGTGTCGAGGACCTCTACAAGCCCTACCGCAAAAAGCGCATGACCCGCCCACAGAGGGCCCGCGAGCCCGGCCGGGAGCCGCTCGCCAACATGATCATCATGCAGGCCTCGGCCAAGGGCAGCGCACTCGACGCCGCCGCGGCATACGTCAACGAGGAGGCCGGCTTCGACACGCCCGAAAAGGCGCTCGCCGGCGCGGCGGACATCGTGGCCGAGACGGTGGCCGAAGATCCCGAGAACGTCGCCGACCTGCGCGCCTTTACGCAAAACACCGCCGACATCGTCGTCGAGGCCACCGACCCCGCCGAGAAGACCCCCTACGAGCCGTACTACAGCTATGATGAGCCGCTGCGCCGTATACCCAACCACCGCGTGCTGGCCATCGACCGCGGTGAGCGCGAGGGCAAGCTCCGCGTGCGCGTGAACGTCGACGGCGCTGCCGCTACGGCACGCC
>URNQ01000119.1 GCA_900549245.1 uncultured Collinsella sp. | reverse complement strand
GCCGGTCGAGAACTCCCTCGTTCTCGTCGACGACAACGGCAAGATCGAGTACGCCGGCACTATGCAGGACCTTCCCGAGGGCGTTGAGGTTATCGACGCCGCCGGCAAGACCGTCCTTCCCGGCCTGATCGACACCCACCTGCACTTCTCGGGCAACCTGACCGACGATGACACCGATTGGGTCATGCAGCCGCTCCTCGAGAAGCAGGCCGTCGCCGTCAAGCAGGCCTACGACTGCCTCACCCACGGCCTCACCACCGTCTGCGAGATCGGCCGCTTTGGTATCCAGATCCGTGACTGCATCGACAAGGGCGTCTTTAAGGGCCCGCGCGTTCTGGCCACCGGCCTGGGCTTCTGCCGCGTTGCCGGTCACGGCGACTCCCACCACTGCACCCAGGAGCTCAACAAGGAATCCCACCCCTGGGGCGACCAGGTCGATGGTCCTTGGGATCTGCGCAAGGCCGTCCGTCGTCGCCTGCGCGAGAACCCCGATGCCATCAAGATCTGGGCTACCGGTGGCGGCATCTGGCGCTGGGACTCCGGTCGCGACCAGCACTATTGCTCCGAGGAGATCCAGGCCGTGGTCGAAGAGGCAAAGATGGTCGGCATCCCCGTGTGGAGCCACTGCTACAACAACCACGCCGCTGCCTACGATTCCGTTCGCTTTGGCTGCGAGCAGCTGATCCACGGTTTCGATATCGATGAGCGCACCATGGACCTCATGGCCGAGCAGGGCACCTTCTTCACGCCGACGATCGCCTTCCTGCCCACCTGGTACGCCACCTATCCGCCCGTCTACGTCCCCGAGCTGCACGACAAGTACGAGGGCACCCTGGTCGAGAAGGAGCTGCAGCGCAACTACGACTGCCTGCGCGAGGCCAAGAAGCGCGGCGTCGTCATGACGATCGGCTCCGACTCCTTCTCCTTCGTCACCCCGTACGGCACCTGCTCCATCGAGGAGATGTACGAGTTCGTCGACAAGATCGGCTTCACCCCGGTCGAGACCATCACCTGTGCCACCCTCAACGGTGCCAAGATGTGCCACATCGAGGACGAGACCGGTTCCATCGAGGCCGGCAAGTGCGCCGACCTGCTGGTCGTCAACGGTGACGTCGCCGCCGACATCCACGTGCTCAACACCGACAACATGGACGTCATCATGAAGGACGGCTGGATTGTCGAGGCCGGCACCTTCGGCGAGGCAAACAAGTACAGCGCCTAAGCTACCGTTCGTCGATGGCTTGATGTAAAACACAGTATTTGATTGCATAATGCAATGGAGAGGGTCGCTTGCGGCCCTCTTTATTGCTATGGGGGTGCGTCAGTAAGAAGGAGATGACGGTGGATCTCAATAGACTGATTCTGGGCAAGAGCTACAACTCTACCAAGGTCTTTCGTACCGCTCAGCATGTGGTTCAAGCCATCTTGCTCGGTATTGTCGTTCCGCTGCTTGTCCTGCTGCTCATCTGGGATCTAACCGATAATCCCAATCCCGTTCCGGCCGTTGTCGTCATTGCCGGCTTGGTCATGCTGTGCTTCTTCTTCTCGTATGTCTTTGTCGTTCCCGACGACCTCACATCGAGCGCAACCGACCGCACGCTCGCCATCGCATCAAAAATATTCGCCTACACGTCGCGCGGCCTTACGCCCGAAGCTGCCCTGGGCGCCTCTAAGATCATCCTGTCCGAAACTATCGCCTCTGCCATCTGCTTCACCGACGGCAAGCAGGTGTTGGCAAGCTGGGGCGAGGACTCGGCAAAGTGCCCTGCCGGCACCCCGGTCGTGCTCAAGACCACGCTCAACGTGATCGAGTCCGGCGAACAGAGTGTATTTTCGCGCGACGCCTCCAATGAGACGGGTGGCTATTTTCCCCGCCTGCGCGCCGGTATTGTCGCACCGCTTACCGTGCGCGGGCATTGCGTGGGTACGCTCGAGCTATACTATCCCCGCCTGAGCAGCATCGATATGCGCCAGACGGCGTTGGCCTCGGGCTTTGCCGATCTTATTTCCACGCAGCTCGCCAGCTTTGAGCTCGAGCGCCAGGACGAGCTTACGGCCCGCGTGGAGCTTCGCGCCCTGCAGTCGCAGGTCGACCCGCATTTTCTCTTCAATACCATCAGCACGATCGTGTCGCTCGTGCGAACCGAGCCCGACAAGGCGCGATCGCTGCTGATCGACTTTTCCAATTACTATCGTCAGACGCTTTCTGACTCCGATACGCTCACCACGCTCGAGCATGAGGTGGAACAGGGCACTCGTTATATCAATCTTATGCAGGCCCGGTATGGCGACGGCCGTCTGCGCGTCTCGGTCGACATCGACTTTGAGGTGCGCGACAGCCTGGTACCGCCGTTTATCTTGCAGCCGCTGCTCGAAAACTGCATCAAGCATGCGCAGCGCGAGACCGAGCCGCTTACTATTCATGTTAGGGCTTTTGAGACCGATGACGGCCTGGAGATCATCGTCGAAGATGACGGCATCGGCATGAGCGAAGAAGTCTGCGCGCACCTGTTTGAGCAGCATCGTCGAGAGGAGCCCGAGAGCATTACCGCCGACGGCTCCATCAAGCGAGGCTGCGGCCTGGCACTCTTCAACGTGCTTCAGCGCATCCATTTCTTTTACGGAGAAGATTCTGGCATGCGCGTGAAGTCCCAGGAGGGCGTGGGGACGCAGGTCATCGTTGAGTTGAACGGCGAGCCGCATGAGCCGGCGCCGATGACGGTGTAGCGCGCGGTTGGATTGAGAGAAAAAAAGAGGGGAAGCGCATATGTCCGAGGGATGGAACATCTTGGTGGTTGATGACGAGCCTCCTATTAGGGCTGAGCTACGTTATCTGTTGGAAAAGGATGCGCGTGTGGGCCAGATTGCCGAGGCGGGCAATGTCACCGAGGCCGTGGAGTCGATTCTGTCGAACAAGCCCGACGTGCTGTTTTTGGATATCACGATGCCCGGCCGCTCGGGAATTGAGCTAGCCGAGACCCTGCAAAACCTAAAGACGCCGCCGGTGGTGGTGTTTGTGACGGCGTTTGCAGAGTTCGCGGCCGACGCGTATAACCTCGATGCTGTCGACTATGTCGTCAAGCCGGTCGAGGACGCGCGCCTGTCGAAGGCGCTCGACAAGATCGAAACCGCCCTGGGTGTCCGCCGCGCTGTCCATACCCCACGCCAGCCCCTTCGCCTGACGGTGGACCGCGGGGGTAAAAAGGTGTTCATCCCCGTGGCGGATGTCTGCTACTTTGAGGCGCGTGCCGATTTTTGCAACGCCGTCTGCGCCGAGGGAACATATCTGATTAATGAGTCGATCTCTTCGCTCGAACGTCGCTTGGGCTCCGAGGGCTTTATTCGTGTTCATCGCAGCTATCTGGTCAATTTGGAAGACGTGCACAATGTTGAGATTGGCTCCACGGGGTTGATGGAGCTCAGGCTCGACCGCGTGAGCTCGACGGTGCCGGTGTCCCGTCGTCGTGCCGCCGAGGTCAAGTCGCACCTGGGGCTTGCGTAAGAGGCTTGCGTGCCGTCGTTTGCCACTGCAGGTTTGGCGTGACCGTGCGGTGGGCATAATGGGTGGCATCGAATGAAATCGAAAGGATCATTATGCCCGCGCTTATCACCCATCATCTGTTTGGCGAGGAAAGCATCGACCGTCTTCCTCAGGGCGTTATTACGTCCGACGAGGAGCGCATCGCCTTTATCCTGGGAAACCAAGGTCCCGACCCGTTTTTCTTCCACATGCTCACGCCGCGCATTTCCGACTGTACGTCGCTTGCTCAGGTCATGCACCGCTCGCGCATGTCGCGCCAGTTCTCGTGCCTGCGCGATGGCGTGTCGCACCTGCAGCCGCGCGATGCCAATCTGGGTCGCGCGTTTGCGCTGGGCCTGCTGTCGCACTATGTGCTCGACCGCAATGCCCATCCCTTTGTCTACGAGCAGCAGTTTGGCATTGTTGAGTCCGACCCCGAGCTCGAGGCTTCGGGCAGTCAAGTTCACGCCGTGCTCGAAAGCGACCTGGACGTGCTGATGCTGCAGCTTAAACGTGACGGGGCCACGGTCGAGGATTATCCGCCGGCGGGCGAGATCGTCACTACCGACCGCATCAATCGCGTTGCCGGCGTGCTGATGAGCTACGTCGCCGGGCGCGTGTACGGTATCGACATCCCGGCGGGGGAGTACGCCGGCGCCGTAGCCGACATGCAGCTGCTCTACCGTACTATCGAGCCGGCCGGTTCGGCCAAGACGCGCGCGATTGCCCTGCTCGAGGGCTTGGTGCACGATTATTCGCTGCTCGACGGCCTTGCGCACCGTGTGACGACCGAGCTGCCCGAGCGTACCGGCAACCTGGGCCACTTGGCATGGAAGAACCCCTTTACTGACGAGGTCTCGAACGAGAGTTTCCCCGAGGTTTTTGACCGCGCACTGGTCGATTACGAGTGCACGGTCGCCCGCTTTATCGAGACCGGCGATATGGAAGCCGTGACCAACCACGTCAATTACAGCGGTCGCGTGCTCGGCGCCGACGAGGAGTTCGACCGCGAGGAGTAGGGCTCGTGCGTGCCCCTTTGCCGAATCCTTACCGGCGCCTCTGGACAATTGGGGTACGATGAACTAACTGCATATCGGGCGAATACGAAGGGGCCCTGTCCATGAAATACACCAAGCTCGAGCGTAACTGGGTTATGTACGATGTGGGCAACTCGGCCCTCGTGCTGCTCAATACCTCGGTGGTGCCCATCTACTTTAACGCCATCAATACCGGTGCTTCCTCGGCAGACCTGGTGGTCGCTTGGGGCAACGCGCAGACGATTGCCTCGCTAGTCATTGCCATGCTCATGCCCATTCTGGGCGCGCTTGCCGATTACGCCGGCAACAAGATCAAGTTCTTCTTGGGCTTCTTCCTCACGGGCCTGGTCCTTTGCCTGGCGCAGGCTATCCCAATGTCCGCCATGGCATTTTTGACCGTGTACGTGCTGTGCACCATCGGCCTTAACTCTTCTATGACGTTCTACGACGCCATGCTGCCCGACATTACCACCGACGAGCGCATGGACGCCGTGTCCAGCTCGGGCTATGCCTGGGGTTACATCGGTTCCACCGTGCCGTTCATCATCTGCCTGGCGCTTATCATGGGTGGCCCCGCTCTTGGCGTCCCCACCATGCTGGCAACGCGTCTGTCGTTTATCATCACCGGTGCCTGGTGGCTCATCTTTACCCTGCCGCTCATTCGCACCTATAAGCAAAAGTACGGTCGCGAGCGCGGTCCCCAGGACACCATCGGCCACATCGTGGGCGGTGTGTTCTCCGAGGTCGGACACACCATGCGCGAGATCGCCCACAACAAGACCGTGCTGGTCTACATGATCGCGTTCTTCTTCTACATCGACGGTGTGCACACGGTCATTTCCATGGCAACCAGCTACGGCTCGGCTCTGGGTATCGATTCGACCCAGCTGGTGCTGGCGCTGCTCGTCACGCAGTTTGTGGCCTTTCCGTCCGCCATCATCTACGGCAAGCTCGCCGGACGCGTGGGCACGCTCAATATGATCTTGGTGGCGGTCGCCGCCTACATGGGCATTGTGCTGTTCGCCGCGTTCTTCCTAAAGACCGCCTTTGAGTTCTGGGTGCTTGCCATTATGGTCGGCCTGTTCCAGGGCGGCGTGCAAGCGCTCAGCCGTAGCTACTTTGGCCGCATTATCCCTAAAGAAAAATCCAACGAGTACTACGGCTTCTTTGACATCTTTGGTCGTTATGCAAGCGTCATGGGCACCTTTCTAGTGTCGGTCGTCACCTCGCTGACCGGCAACCCGTCGCTGGGCGTCCTTTCCATTGGCGTGCTGCTGGTTGTTGGCTTTATGCTGCTGGTCCGCCTGTCCCGCATGACTCAGGCGGCGGCGTAAGGCAACCGGGCTCAGTACAGCAATTGTGCCTATCTACAGTACTCTTTTGGAAGTAGCCGCATAAATCATTCTGACTTCCGAGCAATGTTTAGCCCAAGTGGGTATGATGGAATCAGCTAGGTCGCGGGGCGTCGCCTGTGTTTGGCGGCGCCCCGTTTTTGAATCTCGTGC
>URNQ01000118.1 GCA_900549245.1 uncultured Collinsella sp. | reverse complement strand
CGGCGAGCTGGCGGCCGCAATTGGGCCGGCAATCCGCGAGAGCGATGCGGCGGGCCTGGTCGATGGTGACATGCTCTACCTGCTTATGCGCCAGGCAAAGGCGTGCGATCTGCCCATTATCCGCGAGCGCCTGAGCGAAAAGCAGATTGCGGTGGAGCCCGTTGACGGCGAGGACATCGTGGCGCTGCTGCAGCACATCTCTTACACCGGTGACGGTGAGGGGGGTGCCGCTTGATCTCGCTTGTCGTTGCTGCCGTCTTGCTGCTGATTCATGCGCTGGTTTGCCTGATGCTGTGGACGCTCATGAAGTTGGGCCTGCTTTCGGTGCGCGGGCACATGTTGGCTGTGATAGTGCTGGTGCCGCTGTGGGGCCCGTTGCTGGTGGTTCTGCTATCGGTCCGCGGCGCGGTGTTTGGCGAGGGGCTGAAAGAGTCTGCGCTGGAGTCGCTGCGCTTCAACGACGACCTGCATCGCAGCATCCTAGTGCACGAACGTGATGCCGATGCAGGCGTAGTGCCGCTCGAGGAGGCGCTCATCGTCAACGACCCGACAGAACGGCGCCGCCTAATGCTCTCCATGCTCACCGAGGAGCCCGACGCGTACCTGGCGCAGCTGCAGGCGGCTAAGCTTAACGACGACGTTGAGGTGGCTCACTATGCCGCGACGGCGGTGGCGCAGATCTCCAAGGAGTCCGACCTTAAACTGCAGCAGCTGGAGCGTGCCTTTAAGACGGACCCGAGCGCGCAAAACCTCAACGAATACTGCGATTTTCTTGGTGAATACTTGGGCTCGGGCCTGGCCGAGGGGCGCGTGGCTCAGATTCAGCGCCAACAGTACGCGCGCCTGCTTGCGCGTCGCTGCCAGCGCGAGGACACCCTTGAGCTTCGCATTCGATACGCGACGGCGCTGGCCGATGTCGGACAGATCGACGAGGCGCAGGCCGTGATCGACCAGTTGGTGCTCGATGTGCCCGAGGAGCAGGAGGTTTGGATGCTTTGCCTGCGCCTGGCGGTGATGCGCCGCGACGGTGACGAGGTCCACCGCGTGATCGATGCGATTGACAAACAGCATGTATACTTGAGCGCCGCCAACCGCGAGGAACTGGCGTTTTGGCGCAACGGAGAGGAGGCCCGGTGAGCGTGGTACAGCATATCCGCGACCGTGCGGGCCATTTTCGCTGGATGGGGCTGCTTGTGGTGTGGGCGGTCTTTATTGCCATGGCCGCCGTGCTGCTGGTGGAACGTGCCGGCGTGCAGTACAGTGCGGGCCAGCATAAGCTGGGGATGCTTGCCGCCAACGATGCGGTGCCGGCCTCCTCGGCGATGTTTGGCCAAAAGCCCACGTGCCTGGTCATTACCGATTCCGACCAAGCTGGCGTCGAGGACGTAAAGGAGCAGTTTGACCAGATCCTGCTCGACATGAAGATCGCGCACCGCGACGTGGACCTTGCCCTGGACGGCGTGGGTGCCATTCCCTCGCTGACCTCCTTCGATCGCGTGATTTTGCTCATGCCGTCGCTCGATGGGCTCGGTACGCACCTGAGCGACATTATGAGTTGGGTGAGTGCCGGTGGTTCGCTTATGCTCGCCATGCCTCCGGATAACTCGAGCTATTTGCAAGTGATTGCCCCCAAGCTTGGCATTGAATCGGCCGGATATGACTATGTAAAAGCCGAAAGCATTGTGCCGAGCGAGGACTTTATGCTGGGCGGGGGAGAGCGCTACGAGCTCTCGGACCCCTTTGATTCGTCGCTTTCGGTTTCGCTGCGCGAGACGGCTCGTGTGTGGGCTAAGACCGGCGATGCGGCCGCCCCGCTCATTTGGTCGAATGACTGCGGTAGCGGTCGCACCGTGGTGTGCAATATCGGTATCTATGACAAGGTCATGCGCGGTTTTTACGCCGCGGCGATCAGCCTGCTGGGCGATGCCACGGCCTACCCCGTCATCAACAGCGCCGTCTTCTATCTGGACGACTTTCCCAGCCCCGTGCCCTCGGGCGACGGCACCTACATCAAGCGCGACTACGGGCTTTCTATCGCCGACTTTTATACCAAGGTCTGGTGGCCCGATCTGCAAAAGCTCGCGCAAAAATATGGCGTTCGCTTTACCGGCGTGATGATCGAAAACTACGAGGACGCGGTCAACCAGACCGAGCCTGCGCGCCAGGCCGATACCACGCAGTTTCGCTACTTTGGCGGCATGCTGCTGCAGATGGGCGGAGAGCTGGGCTTTCACGGCTACAACCATCAGCCTCTGGCGCTCTGGGATACCGACTATGGCACACTGCATGACTACAAGACCTGGAAGAACAAGGAAACGCTCGTCGCATCGCTCAACGAGCTTATCGCCTTCCAAGATGAGGTGTTGCCCAACGCGCACGGCTCGGTTTACGTGCCGCCGTCAAATATCCCTTTCGGCCCGTGCGCGCAAGCTTATCGGCACCGACGTTCCGCGCATTAAGACCATCGCCAGTACGTATTTTGAGGATGGCACCGACTTGCCCTACGTTCAGGAGTTTGGCGTGGCGAGCGATGGCATTGTGGAGCAGCCGCGCATTGTTTCGGGCGGCATGGTCGACGATTCCTATATGCGCTTGGCTGCCGTGTCCGAGCTAAACATGCACTATGTGAGCACGCATTTTATGCACCCGGACGACCTGCTCGATCCCGATCGCGGCGCCAAGGAGGGCTGGGAGGTCTACAAGGGCGGCCTGACCGACTACCTGGACTGGCTTAGCAAGTCTGCGCCCGACCTGCGGCGTCAGACCGGTTCGGAATGCTCGGGCGCCATCCAGCGCTTTTCGTCCGTGACGGTGAGTGTGGATACCAGTGCGGATGCCTGGACGCTTAGCCTGGGCAATTTCCACGACGAGGCGTGGCTCATGTTCCGCGCCAACAACGGCGAGCCGGGTGCAGTCACGGGTGGCGAGATTACGCATCTGACGGGCGATCTGTACCTGGTTAAAGCCACGGACAAGACGGTGACCATTGCACGCAAGGAGGGTGGCGACAAATGAGAATCTGCTTGGTACTCGAGGGTTGCTACCCCTATGTGCACGGCGGCGTGTCCACCTGGATGCACGGCTATATCCAGGCCATGCCCGAGCACGAGTTTGTGCTGTGGGTGATTGGCGCGCATGCTGCCGACCGCGGCAAGTTTGTCTACGAGCTGCCCAAAAACGTGGTCGAGGCACACGAGGTGTTTCTGGACGACGCCCTGCTGCTTTCGGGCGAGCAGGAAGAGGCCGACTTTAACGCCCGCGAGCGCGAGGCGCTGCGCCGCCTGGTGTCGCTCTCCAATCCGGACTGGGACGTGTTGTTCGATATCTTCCAGCGCCGTCGCGTGCATCCGCTCTCGTTTTTGCAGAGCCGCACGTTTATGGATATCTTTCGCGACGTGTGCCTGGCCGAGTACCCCTACACGCCTTTTGCCGACGCATTCCACACTATGCGCTCCATGTTGCTGCCCGTGCTCTACCTGCTGGGCAGCGAGGTGCCGGTGGCCGATGTGTACCATGCCATCTCGACCGGCTACGGTGGCCTGCTCGCCTGCCTGGGCTCAAGCGTTCACCATGCGCCGGTGCTGCTGACCGAGCATGGCATCTATACCCGCGAGCGCGAGGAAGAGATCATTCGCGCTGACTGGGTGGTGCCGTCGTTTAAGGATCGCTGGATTCGCTTTTTCTACCTGCTTTCGGAGGAGATCTACCGCCGCGCCTTCCGCGTGACGAGTTTGTTCCATAACGCCCGCAAGACGCAGATCGATATGGGCTGCGATGCAGGTAAATGCCTGGTCATTCCCAACGGCATCCAGTTCGACCGCTTTAAGGACATTCCCTTAAAGCCCGATGACGGCTGGGTGGACATTGGCGCGGTGGTGCGCCTGGCGCCCATCAAGGACGTCAAGACCATGATCTATGCGTTCTTTGAGCTGCACGAGCGCCTGCCCAAGGTGCGCCTGCACATTATGGGCGGCGTGGACGACGAGGAGTACGGCGCTGAGTGCCACGCGCTGGTCGATACCCTGGGCGTGCGCGACCTGATCTTTACCGGCCGCGTCAACGTGGTCGAGTACATGGAAAAGCTCGACTTTACCATTTTGACGAGCATCTCCGAGGGCCAGCCGCTCAGCGTGCTGGAGTCGCTTGCAGCGCGCCGTCCCTGCGTGACGACCGAGGTGGGCTGCTGTCGCGAGCTGCTCGAAGGCGCCCCGGGCGACGACTTTGGCGTGGCGGGTTTTGTGACGCCGCCCATGTATCGCAAGGGCTTGGCCGATGCCATGGAGCGCATGTGCGTGAGTCGCGCCCGTCGCATTGAGATGGGGGAGCGCGGGCAGCGTCGCGTTGCCACGTACTTTTTGCACGAGCAGATGCTCGCCAACTATCGCGCGCTGTACGACGAGACGGCGTGTGCGTTTAACCTGCCCAGAGAGGGGGAGTAGCCGGTGGCCGGAATTGGTTTTGAGCTCAAGCGCCTGTTTAGGCGCAAGGGCCTGTTTGCCACGATGCGCGCTTACGGCTACGCCGGCATCGTATGCACGGGCCCCATGCTGCTGGGTGTGCTGCTGCAGGTGGGTATTTTGGTTCTGTGCGGTCTGTGGGGTGTGGGGCGCGCCAACCAGGATCTGCTGGTGTGCATGGTGACCTACGCACTGCTGGCCTCGCTTACGCTCACGAGCTTTTTCTCCATGCCGGTCACGCGCTTTTTGGCTGATATGTTGTTTGCCGAGCGCGAGGATGAGATCCTGCCTTCGTTTTGGGGCTCCAATGCTGTCATGCTCGTTGCGGGCACGGTGCTCTACGGTGTCTTTCTGCTGTTCTCGGGCGCCACGCTGCTGCAGGGGCTGCTATGCCTGTGGCTGTTCAACATTATGATCGTCAACTGGAACGGCATGAGCTATCTCACGGCCATCAAGGACTATCGAGGCATCCTGTGCAGCTTTGGGGCCGCCATTGGCGTGGCGTGCCTGTGCGCCCTGGCCGCGCTGGCACTGGGGCTGCCGCCGGTCGAGGGCCTGTTGGCATCAGTTGCTCTGGGCTACGGCGTCATGCTCGTTTGGGACGTGGTGCTGCTGTACCGGTATTTTCCGCAGAGTGATCGGAGTCCCTGGTGTTTTTTGCGCTGGCTCGACCAATTTATGCCGCTTGCGCTTACGGGGCTGTTTACCAACTTGGGACTTTTCGCACACCTGGTTATTATCTGGGCGGGCCCTATTGGCGTGCAGATCAAAGGCCTGTTTTACGGGGCTCCTTACCATGACGTGCCGGCACTCATTGCGTTTTTGACCACACTCGTCACGACCGTCAACTTTGTGGTGTCGGTCGAGGTCAATTTCTATCCGCGCTACCGTGACTACTACAGCCTGTTTAACGACGGCGGCGTGGTGGGCGATATTGTGGTGGCCGAGGAGGAGATGCTCTCCACGCTCAACAGCGAACTGCGCTTTTGCGCGCTCAAGCAGCTGTTTGTGACGGCGGCGGTCATTTCGCTCGAGACCACAGTGCTCTCGGCCCTGCCGCTGGGCTTTAACAACCTTATGCACGGGTATTTTCGCACGTTATGCGTAGGCTACGGCCTGTATGCCGTGGGCAACACGATCCTGCTTATCTTGCTGTACTTTACCGACTATAAGGGAGCCGTTCTGGCCTCGGGCCTGTTTGCCGGTGTGGCGGGGCTGGCGACCGCCGTGTCGTTGCTTTTGCCGCAGCAGTTTTACGGTTTTGGCTTTTTGTTGGGTGCGGTGGTGTTTTTTATCGTGGCCCTGCTGCGGCTCGATACCTATACCGCCAACTTGCCGTATCGTATCCTGAGCCAGCAGCCCATTGTGGCGACCGACAAAACGGGTCGCTTTACACAGCTGGGCCGCTTGCTCGACCGTGCCGAGCAGCGCTATGAGGAGTGCCGCCGCAAGGGCGTGCCGCACGGCGCGTTTCAGCGCGCAGTAGTTCGCGTGTATCGCAACCATTGGGGAGGTTCTGATGACCGATAGGATGATATCGCGTCGCCGCTTGATTGAGGCGGCTGCCGGGGCGTTGCTGGTTTTCGGCTGCTCTTTGGTCACGCCCA
>URNQ01000117.1 GCA_900549245.1 uncultured Collinsella sp. | reverse complement strand
TATACTCATGGAAAACCTCCCATTTCCCGATGTCCAAGAAATGGGAGGCAGTTCAACAAGGCACCTTTGTGGTGGTTTTTGTTTACGCGCTGGCGATGATGAGGGCTGGACGAGCGTCGTTGGCTAACTCGGCGATCGAGGCGGCGACGGCATCGTCGGGATCGCGGTCCATCACGATGGTGCCGACATCGGTCAGTTTGGCAAAGCGGTACATGCCGCGTCCGTTGACCTTGCTGGCGTCCATGAGGGCAACGCCTTGACGGGCGGCGCCGACCATAGCCGCTTTGGTCTCGGCCATCTGCGGAAAGTCGGTCGTAAAGCCGCAGCCGGGAACAAAAGCGCCGGGGCACATGACGGCAAGGTCGGCATGGACCATTTGGAGCGCCTGCATGGTGAGCGGTCCGTACAGATAGCGATGACCTTTGCGCAGTGCCCCGCCCAGCATGACGACATCGACCGAGGGCATGCTCTCGTCGATGTAATCGGCGATGGTGATGTCGGCCGTGATAACGGTGATGCCGTCGCGCTGGTCGAGCAGGCGGACAAATTCGAGCGCGGTGGTGCCCGAGTCGACAAGCAAAGTGTCACCGTCACTGACGAGCTCGATGGCGCTTTGCGCGATGGCCTGCTTGGCAGCGACGTTGACATTGATGCGGCGATCCTGGGTGGATACGGTCAGTCGCTTCTGAAGCGACACAGCGCCACCATGCGTGCGGCGCAGCTTGCCGGACTCGGCGAGCGCGTCTAGGTCGGCACGGGCGGTAACGGAGGACACGCCAAAAGTCTGGGCGATTTCTGCCACCTGCACCGAGGCGTTATGTTCGAGCATTTCCATAATGGCGGCGCGACGCTCATCGGCGAAAGCTCGGGTTGTTGCATGGGCCATATCCGCTCCATCATCGTCTGAAATTTGCAGGAATTGTGTTGAGTCTATTTTCGTTCATTTTCTTTTTAAGTAAGAAAACGCCTTTCGATTACTTACTTTTTCTATAAAAGAAAGATGATCAAAGCTCAAAACTCAATTTCGAACACGCACGCTCGGGTTCGACCCCTTCCGTTTGCTTTTCAAAAATGAAGGTTGGACCTCGCGCGATGACAATATCTCGCACATGCATACCCGCTGAATTTCATACAATGAGCGCAGCAAAACGCAAGGTAAAACACCTTGTGAACAACTACGCCCGATGTCCAGATGCGGGCGAGGGAGAGGAGCAAACGCTCATGGCACTTGTTACCACCGAAAAGATGCTCAAGGACGCTCAGGCCGGCCACTACGCCGTCGGCGCGTTCAACGTCGAGAACCTCGAGTTCGTTATGGCCGTTCTGGCCGCTGCCGAGGAGACCAAGTCCCCCGTCATCATGCAGACCACCCCGGGCACCATCAAGACCGCTGGTCTGGACTACTTCTACGGCATGGTCAAGGCTGCCGCCGAGCGCGCTTCCGTGCCCGTTGCCCTGCACCTCGATCACGGCGATGGCTATGACCGCTGCATGCAGGCTTTCCGCACGGGCTACACCTCCGTCATGATCGACGGTTCGCACGAGTCTTTCGAGGACAACATCGCTCTGACCAAGTCCGTCGCCGATGCTGGCCGCGCCATGGGCGTGCCCGTCGAGGCCGAGCTCGGTAAGGTTGGCGGCAAGGAGGACGACGGTCCCGCGGTTGAGGGCGAGAGCCCCTACACCGATCCGGCCGAGGCCAAGGAGTTTGTCGAGCGTACCGGCTGCACCTCCCTCGCAATTGGCGTTGGCACCAGCCACGGTGTGTACACGAGCGATCCGCACATCGAGCAGTCCGTGGTCAAGGCTATCCGCGACGCCGTCGACGTGCCGCTGGTTCTGCACGGCACCTCCGGTGTGCCCGATGAGCAGGTTGCCGAGGCTGTGAAGAACGGCATCTGCAAGGTTAACTACGCCACCGAGCTGCGTCAGGCCTACACCAAGGGCTTCATGGCCTACATGGCCGAGAACCCCGCCTGCTTCGACCCCAAGAAGCCGGCTAAGGAGGGTATGCGTGAGATCACCGAGCTGGTTAAGATCCGCATGACCAACCTCAACTCTGTGGGCAAAGCAGAGTAACAGCAAGGGTACTCTGACTCACTACATATCCCGGGGAGGGACGAGGGCTTAGTTCCCCAATCGTCCTCGGGCATGCAAAAAGCCTCGCTGCGCACTTCGTGCGGCGAGGCTTTTTGCCCCCTGCGGAAAGATTGGGGAACTAAGCCCTCGTCCCTCCCAGGTTGACCTACTCGAGGTCGTCGCCCTTGTGGCGTTGGGGCTGAAAGGGTGGGACGCGTGGGTTATTTGGTTGTTAGGGTTAACAGGTCGTTGGGGGTTTCGAGGTTGTAGGTGGCATTTGGGATGTCTTGGTGTGATCCCCATGCCGCTCTGGCAAAACTGACCCCTGCCGAAGTTGCGCATTGTTCGTCGTAGACGGTGTCGCCAACGTAGACGACGTTGCCAGGATTCGCGCCCGTACGCCGGAGATATTCGAGCATGGGAGCGGGTGCGGGTTTATGTTCGGTTGTGTCTTCGACAAGGATGATGTGCTCAAAATACTTATCGAAGCCAAGGGGTGCAATTTCTTCTGCGTATTCGTCGCGCGCACGTGAGGAGACGATGCCAAGTTTGCAGCCGTTGTCGGCGAGTGTTGCGATGACTTCAAGCAAACCTGGAAACACGCTGATGGTGCTTTTAAAGCTGGCGGCAACTTGGCACCAGCGATCCAACGTTGCCTGCGAGTAGATCCCAAGTTTCTCAAGGGCATCCTTGCCGGGTATGCCGAGGGCAAAATCAAGCTCGTGTCGGGGGAGCGTTTTGCTGGTCTCTTCTTGGACAATCTGGACAAGCGATGACAGAACGCTTTCTTCTGTATCTGCCAATGTCCCATCAACGTCAAATACGATATGGTCAAAGTGCTTCATATGATTGCTCCTCTCTGTTGTTTGCCTGCAAGTTTGATGCAGTGACAGAAGAAGGGCTAGCGGGATTTCTGCCTGGTGCTATCGAGATTCTGCCTCGCTGCTCGATAGCTCGAAGGAGTGCATCCCATTTGTTCTTTAAATACCTGGCCAAGATGGCTTGCTGTCGCAAAGCCGCATTGGCGCGCGACTGTCTGGACCGTTCGCGTGGTGTGTGCCAAAAGTTCGCAAGCACGGTTTACGCGGTATGCACGCAGATATGCCGCCGGGGTCGTTCCTGCGCAAGCTTCGATAATGCGGTAACACTCTCTTTCGCTTACGCCGGCTGCAGATGCCATCTGGGGCACATCTATAGCGGCTGCATAGTTTGCGCGGATATAGTCCAGGATTGCCTTGAACTGTACGTCGCGGTTGGTCATCCAAGAGGCGTTGTCGGAGGAAAAGAGCGGTTCGGCCTTGGCGTTAATCTGAATCCAGAGCTCTGACAAACTATTTCGAAGCGCCATCTCGTTCTGCGGCCGTTGAAGGTCGTGGCTAAAGGAGCTCTTCAGCAAATCGATAAAGGGCATATCGTCGGGATTGGTGGGCGACCATTTGAGTACATCGACGCCTCGACATTGAAGCAATGGGTTGATGTAGCGCTTTTGGAGACGTCCCGCGGGATCGCCGAGCATCGACGGCTGAAAGATATGCAGCATTTGAATGGCTGGCGCCGAATTGGGTGATTGCAGCGTGCTGTGCAAAACGCCGCCGTTGATAAAGCCGGCGGACCCTTCCTCAAAGCGTACGTGCTCATGAGCCGCGCGCGTTCGATAGTCAATCGCTCCCTGCTCCATGTAGAAAAGCTCAACTTCGGAATGCCAGTGCCAGGGGACGGAATTGCCCGGATAGCGAGCGAATTCTGCGCGTTCGGCAATATAGGGCCAGTCTTCGGCGGTCTCGGGAAAAGCTTCCTCGCGTCCTCCGCGGTGCAATTCTATGTGATCCATGTTTCGCATGGCATCAGTATAAAGCGCGATGGGCTTAGATTGCTCTTGCCTGTTCGGGGAACGCCTTGTCTAGGGATGCTTGGAGCTTTTCGAACGATGCTCGCAAGTTGTGGCTCTGGTCGGTTGAGCGTTTGGCTTTTGTGGTGGGGGAGTCGAGGAGGCCGTTTCTCTGTGTCGGGGGGAAGGAGAAAAGGTCTGCATGTGTTAGGGATGGCTGCTGTGCTGCGTCGTTGGAAGAATGCATGCTTATGCGGCCTCCTCGATGTCCACCAAAAGGTTGCGCACGGGGTGTGCTGCTAGGTCCCGTGCGTTGGCAGTATTATGCCGCGGCTGCCGCAAAGAAGCGCTAAAGAAAGGCTTAACCTGGTTTGGTGTTACGATGAAACTGCAGGTCAGAGGTATTGAGTAACACTCTTGAAAGGTTTTGGGCTTAAGGGCTTTCTAAGGTTTGTGACGTGGATGTGGCGCGGACGTACGGAGCGTGTGAATGCACGCTGTTAGCGCTGCAGCTCTGCGGCGCGCACCTGCTCGATGACCTTTTCCATCGTGGCGTCGATGCGGTCTTTTTTGAGCTCGCATTCCCAGATGGTTATGGGTGTCCAGCCCATTTGAGTGAGTGCTGCCACGGCAGCGCGGTCGCGCTCGACGTTGCGACGGAACTTTGCCTCCCAAAACTCAACGTTGCGCTTGGGCTGGCTAGGGTTGCACTTGGGGCAGCGGTGCCAAAAGCAGCCGTTGACGAAGATGGCGATCTTGCGCCCGGGAAAGGCGATGTCGGGCTTGCCGGGAACCTTCCATTCCAAGCGATAGCCCGTAAGGCCCGCTGCCCGCAGGCGCTGGCGAACGAGCAGCTCGGGCTTGGTGTTGGCGCGCTTGTTGCCCTTCATGGACTTTTTGATGGCGGCGCGACGGCGCACGAGCTCACGCTCGTCGGCGGAAAGGTCCGAGGTATCGATGCCGTCGAGCAGGCCGGGCTTGGGACGCTTCTTGCTGCGGCGCTTAGGTGCGCGCTTGGGCTTGGTGGAGGGCTCGTCGGTCGCGGTGGCGTCGGCGTAGTTGGCAGTGCCGTTGGCCTCAAGCCGATCTTCCCTCAACTCAATCAGAGCATCGATAAGCCCTTTGTCGGCGGGCATCCACTCAACGGTGGCAAGCGAGGTGCGCGGAATCCAGCGGATATCGAGCTGGCGGTCGTGCTTCTGGGGCTCATCGGATTCATCGGCGAGCGAGCAGTAGTAGCACTCCATGGAGAGATGGAAATCGGGGTAGTCGTACTCAACGGTGTAGAAGTCACGCAGGTTGGTGACCTTCACCTGCAGCTCTTCCATGAGCTCGCGGCGCACGGCGTCCTCGGGCGTCTCGCCGCGCATGAGCTTGCCACCGGGGAACTCCCAAAGTCCCTGCATGTCACCATAGCCGCGCTGCACGGCCAGTAGCTCGTCGGATCCTTCCTTGCGAATGATCCCGGCGGCAACATGAACAGTCTTCAACAGGAGTCCTCTCTCAACATCAACACGTGACAGGCTAGCTACTCGTACCTTACACAACGGTAAGGCAAGCGTAAGCCATATCGATGGTAGCCGACTCGGCTTCTTGCGACTATAGATGCCGTAGACTAATCGCAAGAAAGGACTCGGTATGCAAACCACGCACATGGCGACCCCGGTACTGGAGGTCGCGCATCTCGAAAAGGTATATGGAGCGCTGGGCAACGTGACCCGCGCGCTCAACGATGTCAACTTTACGGTCAACCGCGGCGAATTCGTTGGCATCATGGGCGCTTCGGGCTCGGGCAAGTCGACGTTGCTCAACTGCGTGTCGACCATCGATAGCGCCACAAGTGGCACGATCCGCATCAACGGGCAGGACGTGACGCGCATGAAGCAGGCTAAGCTTTCGCAGTTCCGCCGCGAGGAGCTCGGCTTTATCTTCCAGGACTCCAACCTGCTCGATACGCTCACGGCACGCGAGAACATCGCCCTGCCGCTCACCATCGCCCGCACAAACTCGGCCGAAATCTCGACCCGCGTGCAGGATGTGGCCGCGCGTCTGTCTATTAGCCAGGTGCTCGACAAGTACCCCTACCAGATGTCCGGCGGTCAGCAGCAGCGCGTTGCCGCGGCTCCCCGGGCCCTCCCCGCCCCCCCCATGCGACCTCCAT
>URNQ01000116.1 GCA_900549245.1 uncultured Collinsella sp. | reverse complement strand
GCGCCGCCGGCGTGGCGTTTGCACTGCTTGCGTGCGGCGTTGGCGGTGCTGCGGAGCTGTTGTTTGAGCGAGGGGACGGGGGTGCCCGTGGACAACATACGAGAGGAGTTTGGCGGCGAGCCCGTCGCGGCATTCTCGATGTCGCATCCGGCTGTGCCGGCACTCTATATAGTGCTGACGCTGGGGCTCACTATGTTCTCGATGCAGCCGGTACTGATTGCGCTGTCACTTGCGGGCGGGCTGGCGTATGGATTTGCGACGCGTGGGGCTGCCCGCACGCTGGGCGCGCTCCGCTGGCAGCTGCCGGTGATTTTGATCGTTGCGGTGCTCAATCCGCTGTTTAGCGCCTCGGGCTCGACGGAGCTGTTCCGTATTGGCATGCGCGCGGTGTATCTGGAGAGCATGGTATATGGCCTGTGCATGGGCGGGCTGTTTGTGGCGAGCGTGCTGTGGTTTGAGACGGCGGCGTCGATGCTCGAATACGACAAGGTGCTCGCGCTGCTGGGCAATGCCGCACCGGTGATTGCGCTCATGATCTCGATGTGCATGAGGCTTATCCCGCAGTTTTTGCGCCGCGGCCGCACGGTACTGGCGGTGCAAGATGTGATTGACGTGCCGGGCCGCGCGCCGGCCGACCCCGTGCGCTCGCGCCTGCGGGCGTCGAGCGTGTTGATGGGCTGGGGCATGGAAGATTCGCTGGAGCGTGCGGACGCGATGCGCTCGCGCGGGTGGGGTGCCGCGACGCGTCGTACGACGTATGCGAGGTATCGACTGGGGCGCAGCGACATTGCCGCGCTGGTTGGGCTTGCGTTGTTTGGCGTGGCCACGGCGGCAGTGGCGTGGACCGCGACGACGCAGTATTCGTTTTATCCGCAGCTCTCGGTGCCGGCGCCGTGGCCGGGCTATGTCGTGTACGCTGCCTGGATGGTGCTGCCTTGCGCGTTGCATGCGATTGATGAGAAGAGGTTTGGCTGATGGCTCGGTTTGATAGGAGCTCGGCGGCGGGTGTGGCATATGGCTCGGCCGCGCCGGCGATTGAGGTGCGAGGCCTTAGTTTTGCCTATCCCGGGGCCGAGGCACCGGTGCTCGAGGGACTTGATTGGCGTGTTTCCCAAGGTGCGTTTGCGCTGCTTGTTGGCGGTACCGGGTCGGGCAAATCGACGCTGCTGTCGCTGCTCAAGCCCGAGATCGCTCCGGCGGGTACGCGCTCCGGCGAGCTGCGCGTGTTGGGCGAGCCCGTCGCCGACATGGACGTGCGGGCATCGGCGGAGCGCGTGGGTTATGTGTTCCAGGATCCCGAGAACCAGATCGTGTGCGAAACCGTGTGGCACGAGATGGCGTTTGGCCTAGAGAATCTGGGTGTGTCGCGCGACGAGATGCGCCGTCGCGTAGCTGAGACCAGCTATTTCTTTGGTCTGGAGGACTGGCTTCACCGCGATACTGACACGCTTTCGGGTGGCCGCAAACAGTTGCTGTCGTTGGCGGCCGTTCTGACGCTACGCCCGCGCGTGCTGCTGCTCGACGAGCCCACGTCTCAGCTCGATCCCGTTGCCGAGAAGAATTTTCTGCACGCGCTGTTTCGCGTGAACCGTGAGCTGGGCTGCGCGGTTGTTGTGGCTACGCATCAACCGCGGCCGATGCTCGAATACGCGACGTGTGCGTACCGGATTGAGGGCGGTCGCGTGCGCGAGGTGGCGGATATGGCTTCTTTGGGACGCCGAGAATCGCTGTTTTCCGATGACATGTTGGGGTGGGGTGCCATCCGATGTGCAAAAACAGGAGTATTCAGCAGGCGTGAGGACAGTTTGGGCTCTCTGGAGTCGCCCGTGGACGTATCGAGCGCGAAAAAAAGTTCGGAATTGGACAAATCGTCCGAATTTGTGGCGCAAACGTCGCTCAAGAACGGCTCGGAAGCCTTCCCGCGCACGGATGGAAGCAGAATACTCCAAAAAATGCACGCTGGGTCGGCTACCACCCTGGCAGGGAGCTGGTTTCGCTACGATCGCGCGGGCGGTTGGGTGCTGCGCGGGCTCGATGCGTCGTTTTCGGCTGGCGCGGTGCATGCGGTTGTGGGCGGTAACGGCTGCGGCAAGTCGACGATGCTTTCGGTGCTGGCCAAGACTGCCAAGCTGCAGCGTGGTCGTATGGTGCGCGGGGCGCCCTCGGTTGCGCGCCTGCCACAGACCCCCAAGGCCCTGCTGGTTGCCGAGACGGTGTGCGACGAGCTGATGGAATGGGCCTCGACCTGCGGATATGACGAGAACTTGGCGCGGGAGCGTGCGGCGCAACTGGGATTGGACGGCCTGGAGACGCGTCACCCCTACGACCTCTCGGGCGGACAGCGCCAGCTGCTCGCGCTGGCAAAGCTGCTGCTGATTGGCCCCGAGCTGCTGCTGCTTGACGAGCCCACGAAGGGCTTGGACCTGGAGAGCCGCCGCATCATCGCCCGCGCCCTGCGTGACCATGCGAAGGCTGGCGGCACCGTCATCATGGCTACGCACGATTTGGACTTTGCCGAGCAGGTAGCCGACGACGTCGCCATGATGTTTGACGGCGAGATTGCCTGCGTGGAGCCCCCGGCCGACTTCTTTGCCGACAACGTGTTTTATAGGGCGTGATGGGATGACGGACTGTCGTTTCTCGCGCTTGCTTGCAAAACTGGAGATCCCGCTGCTGCTGGCGGTTCCTGCGGTGATGGCTGCGGCGTTGCTGGCAGGTATTGAGCAGGCGGCGCTTGCCATGCTTGTCGTGGTGGCACTGGTGCTTGCGCTGTTCTTTGCGGGTTACGAGGCGTCGCGCCCGGGCCTGCGCCAGATTATGCCCACGCTGGTGTTGGCGGCGTTGGCCGCGGCGGGGCGCATCTTGTTCGGTCCCATTCCTGACTTTAAACCGGTGAGCGCCATCGCCATTATCGCGGGGGCGACGCTTGGTCGCCGCAATGGTTTTATGGTTGGCGCGCTGGCGGCGCTGACCAGCAATTTCTTTTTTGGACAGGGCATGTGGACGCCGTGGCAGATGTACGCCTGGGGTCTGGTTGGCTATGTCGGCGGCGCGCTGGCGTATGCGGGTGCGTTCGACCGCGTCGACGGCACCGTGCGCATGCCAGCGCTGCTGGCGTACGGCTTTGCGTCGGGCCTGCTCTATGGCGTCGTGATCAACGCGTATGACATCATTGGTTTTGTACAGCCGCTTACTTGGGCGGGTGCCGTGGCGCGTCTTGCCACGGCAGTGCCGTTCGATATTACGCACGGCCTTGCGACCTGCGTGTTTTTGGCCGCCTTGTACAAGCCTTGGTGCCGTCGCATTAACCGTGTCGTCGTGAAATACGGGCTGTAGGGCTGGTTGCGTCGGGGCGGGAATCAATACTGCCGAAGTGCCATTTCAAAACTATGCCGGTTTACGGGGCTAGATTGGCGCGGGCAGACCATGCCGGCTTTTTTCGAAATAGAGCAAGCCGTTCACCTGCGGTTTTATTATCTCGGAATTGCGTATGGTTGGGGGTTTGCGATTCAGCCCCGTAAACCGGCATAGTTTTGGAATGGCCGGCTGATATGACGGGCATCGTGGCCCTCAGAGAGCCAAATTGATCCATTTTCTTCCGTCCCCAGATGTCCCCAGGGAATCAGTTGACGGCGCTTGCCACGAAACTGGCCCATCTACTACGTTTAGCTTGATACTCCCGACCATGACCGCGTTTTATGAAAAACCGCAGGCTTTCTACCTGCGGTTTTCTTTTTGCGTTGTTCGCTGTGGTTGAGGGTGGTGGCTTAAACGTAGTGGATGGGCGTGTTTCGTGGCGGATGGGTCACGTGGATACCCCCACGAGGCCCAAAATGATCCGTTTTCCTCCGTCCCCAGGGGATCAGCTGGAGCTAGAGCTCTAGCGCGAGGGTGACGGGGCAGTGGTCACTGCCGAAGATGTCGCCGCGGATGCCGGTGTCGCGTACGTTGCCGGCGATTGCGTTGCTTACCAGGAAGTAGTCGATGCGCCAGCCTGCGTTGTTCTTGCGGGCATTAAAGCGGTAGCTCCACCAGCTGTAGACGCCCTCGACGTCCGGATTGGCCGCGCGCCAGGTGTCGGTAAAACCGGCGTCGAGGAGCTCGGTAAACTTACCGCGCTCCTCGTCCGAAAAGCCGGCGTTGCCGCGGTTGGACTTGGGGTTCTTAAGGTCGATCTCTTCGTGCGCCACGTTAAAGTCGCCGCAGGTTACGACGGGCTTGCCGGCCTCGCGCTCAAGCGCACTCAAAAAGCCGCGGTAGGCATTGTCCCAGGCCATGCGCACATCGATGCGCGCGAGCTCGTTTTGGGCGTTGGGCGTATAGACGTCGACAAACCAAAACTTGTCGAACTCGAGCGCGCAGACGCGGCCCTCGGTCGCGGCCTGCGCCACGAGCTCTGCCGTCTCGCCCTCGCTAGCGTAGGGTAGCAGTGCGTCGGCGCGCAGCACGCGCAGCGGTTCCTGGCGGCTAAAGACCGCAGTGCCCGAATAACCTTTACGCTCGGCGTAGCTCCAGGTTTGGTGATAGCCGGGCAGGTCGATATCGACCTGGCCCTCCTGTAGCTTGGTCTCCTGCAGCGCCAGGATATCGACGTCGAGTTCTTGCGCGATCTGGATAAAGCTCGGGTCCTTTTTGAGCACGGCGCGCAGGCCGTTGACGTTCCACGAGGCGAAAGTGTAAGTCTGAGGCATGGTGTCCTTTCGACGGGGTTTGCAGGCTTAAGATTAGCGCAACAGGGGCGGGGTGGGCTCCGCGCGTGCTGACTCAAAGGCCGCATGCCGGGATGTCGCCCGATGCTGCCCGACCAACAAGGACGGAGGATTCATATGACGCAGGCAATATCGGACCCCAAGCAGGCCTCCGCCGCACTGGCGGAGCTGTTCGGTACCTACAAGCGTGTGGTGTTCTTTGGCGGCGCCGGTGTTTCCACGGCGAGCGGCATCCCCGATTTCCGCAGCGTGGACGGCCTGTATCACCAGCAGTTTGCCTACCCGCCCGAGACTATGCTCTCGCATAGCTTTTATGAGGCGCATCCGGCCGAGTTTTTCGACTTCTACCGCACCAAGATGATTGCGCTTGGCGCCAAGCCCAACCGCTGTCACACCAAGCTTGCCGAGCTGGAGCGCGCCGGCAAGCTTGATGCCGTGGTGACGCAAAACATCGACGGCTTGCACCAGATGGCGGGCTCGCAGCGCGTGTTTGAGTTGCACGGATCGGTCCATCGCAACATTTGCCAGTCGTGCGGAGCGGTCTATAGCGCCGAGTGGATTTGCTCGCGCGAGCACGAGGACGCCGCGGGCGTGCCCGTGTGCCCCGCGTGCGGTGGTCGCATCAAGCCCGATGTGGTGCTCTACGAAGAGCCGCTCGACGAGCGTGTGTTGACCGGTGCCGTTGCCGCCATCGCCGCGGCCGATGCCCTCATTGTGGGCGGGACCTCGCTCGTGGTGTATCCGGCGGCAGGCCTTACGCGTTACTTTACTGGCGATACGCTGGCCATTTGCAATTTGGCGCCTACCGATCAGGATGCAAATGCCGACCTGCTGATTTCTTGCGACATCGCGGCCGCGTTTGCGTTCTAGCCCGTGTGCGCGGATACAATAGAAAGACTGAGTGCAAAGCGACCCCGCCGCCAGCTCCCCAAGCTCGGCGGCGTGGGCATTTTAGGAGGATGTTCATGGCGAACGACAGCAAGACATGGCGGTGCGGAAAGTATGAGCTCAGCTTTGACCGTCCGCGCATCATGGGCGTCCTCAACGTGACGCCCGATTCGTTTAGCGATGGCGGGGAGCATTTCGACCCGGATGCCGCCATCGAGTACGGCCTGGCGATGCTCGACGCCGGCGCCGACATCATCGACGTGGGCGGCGAGTCCACGCGCCCCGGATTTACCCCGGTCAATCCCGATGAGGAGGCTCGCCGCGTGCTGCCCGTGGTGCGCGCGCTGGCCAAAGAGGGCGCCATCGTCTCGATCGACACGCGTCACGTGGCGGTTGCCAAGGCGGCCGTGCGCTGCGGCGCCTCGATCGTCAACGACGTGACCGGCTTCACTGACCCCAAGATGGTCGAGTTCGTTAAGACGAGCACCTGCGGCGTCATAGTAATGCACGCCG
>URNQ01000115.1 GCA_900549245.1 uncultured Collinsella sp. | reverse complement strand
CCATGCCAGTCCCCGCCGCATCGGCCTTTCTGCCACCATCGGAGACCCCGAGCGCACGGGCGCCCTCCTGTCGCAGGGGACGGGACGCGACTGCGTCATCCCTCGCTTTGAGGAGCCGCGCCGCGTGTGGCGTATCTCCATGGAACACTTCTACAACTCGGGCCCCCAGGCACAGCAGCGAGGATTCGAGAGCGCGGGTCCTCAAGAGGCCGAAATGCTTGCGTGCGAGCGCATCGAGGCGACGGCGCCCATGGCGCTGCCCGCCGGCGCCCAAGACATGCGTCACAGCGGACAGCTCACACAAGAGGAGTGCCGTCAACGTCGCGAGCGGGCGCGGGGCAAGGCCGCTCCCAAAGACCGCCGCACTTCTTCGGCCCCCGAGGGCGAAGTCGACATCCCACGAGCGACCGAACAGGCACTGCTCAACCCCACCGACACCGCGCCCGAAAACGCCGATCCCGGCATGGGCTATATCTTTGAACACACGCGCGGGCGCAAGTGCCTGGTCTTTGCCAACTCGCGTGAGGAGGCAGAGGCCGTGTGCTCTATGCTGCGCAGCTACTGCGAGAGCCGGAACGAGCCCGACCGTTTCCTCATCCACCACGGCAATCTTTCGGCATCGCTGCGCGAGACGGCAGAAGAGCTTATGCGCGACGAGGAACAGGCGCAGACGACCGTCACCACCTCTACGCTTGAGCTCGGCATCGATATCGGCCGTCTGGAGCGTGCCTTCCAGATCGACGCGCCGTTTACCGTCAGCTCCTTTTTGCAGCGTATGGGCCGCACGGGACGCCGCGATCTTCCACCCGAGATGTGGTTCGTCATGCGCGAGGAAGAGCCCGAGCCGCGCACGATGATGCCCGAGACCATTCCGTGGAAGCTCCTGCAGGGCATTGCGCTTGTACAACTCTATCGCGAGGAAAAGTGGGTCGAGCCGCCCGAGCTCGATCGACTCCCCTACAGCCTGCTCTACCACCAGACTATGTCGACGCTTGCCAGCACCGGCGAGCTCACGCCGGCAGAGCTTGCCCAGCGCGTGCTCACACTCAGCTATTTCCATCGCATCTCGGCCGATGACTATCGCGTACTGCTGCGTCACCTCATTAAGATCGACCATATCCAAGTCACCGAGGGCGGCGGACTCATCGTGGGTCTCGCGGGCGAGCGCATCATTAACAACTTTAAGTTCTACGCCGTATTCCAGGAAAACGAAGAGTTCACCGTTCGCAGCGAATCGGCCGAGCTGGGCGCGATCGTCAATCCGCCACCGCCCGGTGAGCGCATCGCCATCGCCGGACACTGCTGGATTGTTGAGGAAGTGGACTGGAAGCGCCACACCGTCTTTGCCACGCAGGTCAAGGGCCGGGTGCCGGCCTACTTTGGCGACTGCCCCGGCGACATCAATACACACGTACTCGAGCGCATGCGCAAGGCGCTCAACGAGCACGCGACATATCCGTACCTCATGGGTAACGCACGGGCCCGCTTGGCGCAGGCTCGCCATACGGCCGAGATTTCGGGTGCGGGAACTAAACCGCTCATCAACCTGGGCGGCGATACCTGGGTGCTCTTTCCCTGGCTGGGCAGCTACGCCTTTTTGGCCCTCGAGCGCATACTCAAGATTAAATGTGCCGCGGAGTTGGGCCTTCGTGGACTCGATCCGTCGCGCCCGTACTTTATGCAGTTTAAGATGAAGGCCGACGAGGAGACGTTCTTTGAGGTGCTCGCCGCCGAGGCCGAGAAGGACTTCGATCCCATCGAGCTCGTCTATCCCGGCGAGGTACCCTACTTTGACCGCTACGACGAGTTTGTTCCCGAAGAGCTCGTGCGCAAGGGCTTTGCCGAAGGCGTGCTCGACACCGAAGGCATGAAGCAGCGCGTTCTCGGCTGGCGCGACCACACATAAAACCAGTCTTTTTGGGACGGGGAGACTTACTTGTCGTGAAGGGCAGTGCCGAGGAAGCCGGCATCAAAAGGCACGGCTTCGGCAAAGGCATAGTCGCCGTCGCTGGCGATGAGCAGGTAGTTCTCCTCGCCGCCGAACTCTGTATCGCCACATGGGACCACCCAGGCGCGGGCGAATACCTCGAGTGCCGTGGCGACGCAATCGCGCAGGAACGTCACGTCGCTCCCCCTGTTCGCACTCACGATATTGGCAACATAGATGCCCCCGGGGTTCAGGCTACCTCGCACCAAACGCAACGCCTCAACCGTCGCCAGCTCGCGTACGGGCTCGGCACCGCCAAAGCAATCGCTCACGACCACGTCGTAGCGACGATGGCCCACGCTCGTCACACCCAGATACGAGCGAGCCTCAGCGGTAATCACCCGCAGGTGATCGCCCACCGCGCGCTCCAGCTCGTCCAGGTAGAACCAGCGGCGCGCCAGGCGCGTAATCTCGGCATCGTACTCAATGACGTCCATGCGCAAGCTCTCGTGCGACATCAGCGCAAACTTGGGATAGGCAAACCCGCCGCCGCCCAGCATGAGCATACGGTCGATACCATGCCCATAAGCATCACGCATTGCGTCCTCAGCCTCAAACACGTCGTCAAACGCGCGATAGTACGCAAAGACGGGCTCCACCCAGCGTTCGCCAATGTAACTCGCGCTTTGGTAGACGCCGCCTTGCACCAATACGCGGACTTCGTCGCCGCCCTCATCGTGCACGCGTTTCACACGCGCCAACCCATTGCGGGTTCGCGCAACCTGCAGACAGGCAGCACGAACAGCGACGGCGGCCGCACCAAGCGCTGCGGCTCCCAGAGCAACGCCGGCAACGACGCCGGCAGAAACACTCGACTTGTTCATCTAGAGCTCCTTTTGCAGATAAAGTCCGTGGTCATAAAAACCCAAATGGCGATAGTACTCGCGTGTGCCAATCGCGCTAATCACGTTGATACGCGCATAGCCCGCGTCCCGAGCAATATGGCACGCACGCTCCACCAGCGACCGTCCCAACCCATGGTGCTGGGCTGCCTGGCCTTGATCCCCCACGCGCGCCGCCATGCCATACACGTGCACCTCGCGAATCATCGCCTCGTCCGGCGTCGTCGGCAACTCGTCCGCATGCGCGGCAACAAAAGTACGATCGGGCAGCGACAGGCGCAAAAAGCCCGCGATCTTGCCCTCGAGTGTCACCCACTGCAAAAAGCGCTCGCGCGTCACCGGCGTCTCGTACGCCACTCCCTCGTCAAGGGTCAACTCGTCCAGATCGGCACCCGCCGTGCTGATCTCGCGATAGCGAATCTCACGCACCGTCGCACCGTCACCCCGAGCAGCTAGGCGGTTCTCAACGAGCTGACGCAGATTAGGCTTCTTGTTGCCCACCATAATGTCGTCGGAGCTAAAGTCGCGAATCATGCGGCTGATACGGCAGAACGATGGCGTCACCACGATGTCATCGGCCAGCACGTCGAGCAGTTCCTCCTCGGTATAGGGGCGCCACTCGCCACGCTCATAGCAGCTCACCAGACGCGAGCCCTCGATGAGCGCACACGGGTAAACCTTGACCTCGTCGGGCATAAAGGCCCCTTCGGTCATAAAGCGTTCGTAGTCGCGCTTGTCCCCTTCGGGCGTGGCACCCAACAAGTTGAGCATAAAGTGCGCGTGGATCTTAAAGCCAAACAGGCGCGCAAGCGAAAACGCCCGCTCGATCTGAGCCACCGAAATGCGACGCTCGTTGATATCGAGCAAATGTTGGTCGAGACTCTGAATACCCATCTGGATCTTGGTGCAGCCCAGGCGGCGGATGAGCGTAAGGGCCTGCGGCGTTACGGCATCGGGGCGCGTCTCGATAACGAGCCCCACCACGCGATGCTTCGCCGTCTCGTTGATGCGCTGTTGACGCTCAAGCTCCTCCATCGTTGCCGTCTGCCACTCGGCAACCTCGCCCCACGGCGTACCGGGGCCGTACAGACGACGCACCGCACGGTTATAGCCGCCCACGGCAGCATCCACACGCCCCTGCTCGTCGGCAACGCCGGCAGCGAGCTCGGCCTCGTCTGTCGCAATGCCGGCAGCCCGATAGCGCTCGCGGCGCCCTGCTACCACCGGCGGCAGGGCATCGGCGGGAGCGTCATCGAGCAGGCGCCCCGCCTCGGCACGACTGATGCCCGGACGCGCCAACATGGGGTTGGCCGCCACGCCAGCAACGGCGTCATCGTTCAGCGCACGGAAAAGCTCCGACATAAACCACGTCTGATACCCTTGCGGATAGTCGCTCCAGGTACCGCCGAGCACAATGAGCTCGATCTTATCGGTCGCATGCCCCATCTGCGAAAGCGCGGTCAGACGAGCGCTCACCTGCAAATACGGATCGAAGCAGTTTTGCTCTGCACGGGCGCACGCCGGCTCGGCGTGCAGGTAGCTCTTGGGCATGCGCAGGTCGTTGGGACAAAACAGACAATCGCCCGAGCACGGCCACGGCTTGGTGATGACGGTAATGGTCGCCACGCCCGAGGCCGTTCGGCGCGGCTTCATACGCAGCACCTGCAGCAGTTGACGTTCCAGCTCGGCATCGACATTCCACGCAGCCCACCGAGCCGGCTCCTCACGTTTAACCCGCTGGTAGAACGGCAGCAGACGGCGCTTGGCCAAATCGCGTTTGTCGGCACCCTCACGGCGCGCCTCGGCATGTATCAGTTTGACGAGCATCTTGTCGTCCACGGACTCACCGCGACGCAAGGCCTCGAGTATGTTCAAGATAATCTGTTCCATGCCCCCATTGTAAAGGCAAAGGCGCCGAAGCCGACCACGGCCCCGGCGCCTCCATCAAAGAGCATGCCTATATGTACCGATCTCCCAAAACCGCATGTCACTCCGGGTCAAACGACATGTCGCCCGAACCGACCTCAAAACGATACGTGGCAGACTTATCGCCGTTATCGAATTCAAGATTCAAAATGGTCTCGCCGTCGTAGCCAAGCGGAAGGAAATCGCTCTCGAAGTCGCCACTGCCCAAGGTGAGGATCGCCTTAAAGCCCGTAGAGTTCGGAACCGTCATCTCCACGTCGCCCGAGCCCACACTCACATCCATCGACTTCGCGGGGGCCTGGTAGAGCTCGAACGTCACATCGCCCGAATCGACCTCGGCATTCAGGGTATCGGTCACGGTGCCCGTAAACTCAACGTCTCCCGAGTCCAGAGTCAGGTTGAGGTCATGACACGCAATGCCCGCGACCGTCAGATCACCCGATCCTACATTCGCTGTAATGCCCACCATGTTATCGGCAACTTCGCGCGGCAGTTCGACGGTAACCGTGCGGTCAATGGCGCGCTCGTCATCGCAATCGAATTGGCGAATCTTGAGCGTAGAGCCCTTGATTTCGGCCAGGTTCTGGGTTGCCGCATCGAAGGCAACGGTCCCCGTTGCCACGCGACCGCTTTCAATTACGCGCACCGGCCCGCCGGAGACGTGTTTGACCTCGACCGTGCCCGACGTCACGTCCAAGTCAAGCGATGTGAACGCGTCGGCATCAAACGTTTCGCTCGAAAGCTGTTGAGGCCGAACGGAATAGTTACCACTATCCAAGAGATCGTCCTCGTCAAGCGCATCGTCCATACCAGACAAGCCGGATACAACATCGTCGAGATCCCACGGACCATCAAAATGAATCAATGTCCGCGAAATGCCAAAGACAAGTCCGATGATGAGCACGAACGCTCCGATGCCGACGCCCAGGCGCAGCTTGGATTCATGCGAGAGCTTCATCATTCGTCACCCTCTTTGGCACATGGCTCAGCGGTGGCCGCGGTAGCCACGCCAGCATCAGGTTCCGCAGAAGTATCCTTCCCCTGGGCCTTGATCGCCACCGACGCCGGGCCAACCTGAATATCCCCGCGCGCCCAATCGCCATCGAGCGCACGCGCCACCCAGTGATAGATGGGAATCGTAAAGAAGATCAGCGCGGCAAAGGGACCGGCACCAAACAGGAACATCAGCAAAAAGAACAGCAGCCAGCACACGGCCCAATACGGGAACGACTGGAACGGGCCCTTCACCGGAGTCGAGCCAACCGCGGTGCCACTCGTCGCCTGCGCCGTAGCGGCATTGGCGGCCTGCGCACTCCAGCTTGCCGCCTGCGCCGCCTTGGCGGCGGCATCACTCGCCTGCGTT